>JAFQAU010000071.1 GCA_017399885.1 Lachnospiraceae bacterium | reverse complement strand
TTAGAACTCTGGATTCTTTTAGTTATTTTTACTTGTTCTACTTTTGACCATATTTCTTTTAGGTCTACGAACTCATTTCCTTGGAATCCATTTTTATTAATAATGCTTTTCCTCTGGACTAGTTTTATCCTATTCTTCATTTGTGCTAGTTCCATTTGCTATATCCTCACTTGTTTTTAATTTCAACATTATGGCATTGAATATCAGTTTCAATGTTGAGTTTTCTTTTCCTTCTGTTAGTCCTCGATTGTTATACAACATTCCTATTAACATCAATTGTGCATTTTCAAATAGTGCTGTGTTCTTATTGCTATCATTGTCTAGTCCTGATGACACATATTGTTCTGTTGCAGTAATTAATGTTTTCAAGTAATTATCTTCAGCATTGGTATCTATTTTCAAATATTCTTTAACTTTGTCTAGCATTATTGGCCACCTCTTTTATAAACAAATTGAGAGGGGTTTCCCCCTCTGCTTATCCTTCTGGTTGTTCTTCCTCTGAATTTTCTTCTACTACGGCTGGTTGCACTGCTGTAGAGTCAATTGTTAAGTTTAGGTATGCATCAGCATCTTTAAGCACTGCATCGTATCTTTCTATTGCTCTTAAGTATGTAATGTTTTTTGTGAATCCTGCCTCTTTAGATGTTGCTAATTCATATTGTTCTCTGTCCATGAATTTTATTGCTTCTACAAAATTTCCTATTAAAACTGGGAAAGTAGTTGTTGATATGTTTGTTAGGTTTGCATTTGAGAATTGTTCTATTCTTATTCCACCTAACATTTTCTTTGTCTTGTCTGTTGGGTCTGGTTGTAATAATGGTCTGCCATTATTGTCTTTTTGTTTATCTAGGAAATTGAATCCACTTTGGTTTGTTACTACTATTGCCCCATCTAGTAATTCTGGGTCTAGGTCTAGATTTATTCTTTCTTTAATATCATCTATACTAGTTACTGGTGTTGCAACTTTTCCTTCTTTTAAGGCTTTGAATATATCTTTATTCTCTGTCTTAACTGCTTTTCTTGAAAACCATTTTCCTATGTATTTTAATAGTCCACCTGTTTCATCAGATAACAATTGGTTTGTTATTGGTAACAATGCACCTTTATCTTTGATTTTATAGTCTTTCTTATCAAAGTCTGGTGTTTGTTCTGGTATATTACCACCTTCTGTTAAATCTTCAAGTTCAGTTAGTGTACTTGTTTTTTCAAATACGAAACTACCTGAATTTGTTGTTGTTGGTTGAACATCTACAAAATCTTTCATTGATTTGTATTCTCTTTTATATTCATTAATTTCTGTTCTTACATCTTCTGGTACTATATATGCTCCTGATATGTCTGGACTTGATGCTTCCCCTTCTTTTAGAACTGCTCTTTCTTCTGCAGTTAATCTTTTACCTCTTAATGCTTTTACTAGGATGCTTCTTGCTTCTGGTTTGTTTTCTTCTTTTTCTACTGGCTCTAAATCTTCCACATCAGTTATTTCTTCTTCTAATGCTTCTAATTTTTCCATACTAGAAACTTTTGCTTTGATTTCTTCAGCTTCTGCAGTTATTGCTCTAGCTTCTTCTACTTTTCCTTCTTCAATTAGTCTTTTTGCTTCTTCTACCTTTTTTGTTAGGCTTTGTCTTAATTCTAATAATTTCTTTTTCATACTTATTCTCCTTTACTTAATATAAAAACAAACCTGTATTTTTGTACAGGTTATATTTCTAACAATTTAATTTTTACTTTAAGCATTTCTGCTTCTTTTTGGTTGTTGCCTTGATTCTTAAATTGCTCTAGGCTTCTTTTCCCAACTTCACTTGTTTCGTAGGCTGGGAATGGTGTCGGTGATATTTCTACTAAGTCTATATCCAGTAATGTTCTGACATATATATCTTCCTCTTTAATGTATTCCCAACTATCTGCTCGTACATTAAATCCAAATGATACACCATCGACATCTCCTCTCGATATTGACTCGTATGCATTTCTACCTGTTTCAGTATCTGGCAAATCTAATTCAAAATAAAGTCCGATATCATCTTCTTTTATTCTCAATGTTTGTGACTTGGTTGACCCTAATACTAGATTTGTATTGTGGTCCCAGAGTGCTTTTATTGTATTTTGTTCTAGACTTTTTGCAAATGCACCAACGGCCACTTTTTCGAAGAATTCATCATATAGCAGTCTGCTTCTTTCATTAAATTTAACAGCATATCCTGCTACAGTCATCTTTTGTGTGTCATCCCTATTACGAATTTCAAGATTCAAAATTGGCATATATCTTAATTCTTTTCTATCCACTATTTCCACCCCCTTTTGCTTTATTTAATTGGTATTCATCCATCTTTTCTAATGAGACGTAGTTTAGTGATACAAAATGTTTATCTCCATTTTCTATGGAATCTTTTTCTTCTAGTTCTCTTACCTCATTTATCGAATAAATTCCTAGCTGTATCATCTTCTCATAGTATGTGGCTCTGGAACTACTATCTCCACGAAGTATTGAGTTCAGGTTGTACTTTATGTAGTATCCTGCTTTTATATCCTCGGTTGATAATAATTGGTATTGTAATGTTTGTTCCCAGCTGACCAATAATGGTGTAAGTGTATCTCTTACAAATTCCATTGATTGCTGTTCTATATTGCTGAAGGTCGCTTTTTCTAGCTCTCCTAGCATATGAGGTGGTATATTGAATATCTTTGCAATTTCTGACACCGTGAACTTTTGTGTTTCTATAAATTGTGCATCTGCCTGTGTCATTCCTATTGCCTGATAATCAATTCCAGCATCTAAGATTGCTACCCTGTGTGCATTTGTTAATCCTCTGCTGTATTGTTCCCACTCATTTCTTACTTTATCCTTTGCCTCTTTATTTAATTGTACTGGTACTTTTAGTATTCCACTTGCTGTATTTCCATGGTTATAAAACTTATTCAAGTATTTCTGTGATGCCATTTGTGAGCCTATTGTCTGTCTTGCTACCTCAATTGGACTTAATCCTGTTAATCCATTTACCGAAAGTCCTTTTAGGTGTATTACACTAGTGTATGGTAATTTTACATATTGTCCATTTGGTAGTGTGGTAGTTACCCATATTCTATTCTTTTTGGTATCCCTCATCACTTTTGTTAATTTAGGATTTAGTATCCATAGGTTTTTAGGGTAGCCATCTCTACCCCATTCTATCTCTGCATATGCATTACCATATAGTTGTCTGTGGGATTCCATTGTCTGCTTGAATTCAAAAGGTGTCATGTATGGGTTTGGTCTTGTTTCTATCAACTTTGAAACTCGATGCTCTTTTTGTCTTACCCTCTTTCCTTCATCTGTTATCTGGAATATCTGACATGGAAGCATTGCAACATGGTTAGCAAGTATCTTCACACACGAATATACTGTGGCTGTCTTTATTGCATTTTCACTCGTTACACTTTCTCCTGAATCTGTTTCTGCATTAAATAAATTCATGAGGAAAGTTTGAAAGGCACTTGTTTGCTTCTCTGTGCTTTCCTCATTACTAGGAGGTTTTTGAGTGTCTGCATTCGTTGTATTTCTTTTAAACAATTTGTCTACTATACTCATTTCTTCACATCCTTATAAACTAAAATCATCACTTAATATGTAACTATTTAAGTCCATTGTATTTTCTACTAGTCTTGCTCTTACATGACTATTGACCATCGCAGCTGCTGGGTCTATACGATTTCTTGATTTTGCCTTATCTAGACATATGTTGTCATTTGGGTCTTTTCTTATTACTGCATTTGAAATTGCCCATTTCAACACAGGATTGTTATTGTGTATTATTTTCTTTTGCAATATCAATCCTTCTATGTCTTTTATTGGCTCTGACAAAGTTATATATCCTTGCCTGATGGCTACTACTACGAATCCTTCGTTCTCTAAATCGTTTGCTAACTGGGTTGCATTCCAAGGGTCGTAACAAATCTCTTTTATTTGAAACATTGTCGATATTTGTCTAATATAGGCTTTTATGAATTCATAATCAACAACATCTCCTTCTGTGGCTGTCATATAGCCATTTTTAATCCATAGGGAGTATGGAACTCTGTCCTTTTTTTCTTTGTCTGCTACCCTATTTTGTGGCAAAAATGAATGGGAGAGCATTACATACTTCCCATTATCTAATCTTATTTCTATATTTACTGATGTTAGGTCTGTGGTTGTTGATAAGTCTACTCCTACATAGCATTGTTTACCTATTAGTTGTTCTATTGGAATTGTTTCATCACAAGCATTCCACTTGTCCATATCCATCCACGAGATTTCTCCATTAACCCATTGGTTTAAGTATAGCCTTCGGAATCTTGCTTCTTCTGTAGGTAGTTCCTTTGCTCTTATAGCAGACTGTCTGAATTCTTCAAGGCTTCTAAATATTCCGAAGTGCTGGATTGCACATGTACCAAGTTTCTTCTTTATAAATATCTGCATCAGCAGGTGCTTCGTATATAACTGGATAAAATGTTGAATCATTTATTGTTCCTGTTATTATCTTTTTGCTGTAATCGTATAACTGATAGCAGATTCCATTTGTATTTGTTCCTGCTGTTGTTATACTTATAAACATTGGCTGTGACCTTGCACCCATTGAGGTTTTCATTACATCATACAAATCTCTGTTTTTTGATTCGTGTATTTCATCGTATATGACAACATGTGCATTGAATCCATGCTTTGTACTTGCTTCTGCAGATATTGCTCTGTAAAAACTATTTGTGTCATATCGTATTATTCTTTTTTGTGATTCTATTATTTTGCACCTACTACTTAAGGTCTTGTTCATCCTTATCATTGATACTGCTGTCTGAAATACTAGTGTTGCTTGTTCACGATCATTGGCACAACTATATATTTCTGCACCAAATTCGTTATCCATAAACAAAAAATACAGCACCATTCCTGCTATCAATTCTGTTTTACCATTTTTTCTAGGTAAAAAAATAAAGGCTTCTCTGTACTGCCTTGTTCCATCTTCATTTATTGTTCCTATTAAATCTCTAACTATTTTTTCCTGAAAAGGTATCAAGTTAAAGTTTTTTCTAGCAAATTCTCCCTTGGTATGCTTTAGTAGTTTCATAAATGAAACTGCTCTGTCTGCTTTTTTGACATCATACATTTAACTGTCATCCCCTCTCATTAGTAGTTTTTCCATTTCATCTTCTGCTTCAGAGTTTGGCAGTTCCATGCCATTTCTCGAAGAAGGGAGCATTCCAAATTCAGCCATGTATTTCTTACATTTATTTAGGTATTGTTGGGCTATTGCTACTTGAGGTAGTGCTTGAACATATCCTGACTTTTGTATCTTCATTATTGTT
>JAFQAU010000070.1 GCA_017399885.1 Lachnospiraceae bacterium | reverse complement strand
GTCACTAAGTCTACTCCGGTTACTGCCTCTTGTACATCCTTTATATCTCCTACTACCGGTACAGTGCTTATACTTACGGATGCCACTCCCTCCATGGTTTCTTCTGTTTGTTGGGATTTTAAAATATCACTTTCTAGTTTCTCACTAAGCTCCCATTGTTTCTGAATTGCTTCTTCTATCTCTTTCCCATTCTCGTCATAATACTTTTCACAAATTTCTTTCATGTCTTTTAAGTCCATGTAAGCTTGTGTATGAAAACAGCTTCCTGTTTCGTAAGCCGTTATATTACGCTTTTCTGACTGTCGGGATTTGATATAATTTCTGGTATCTCGAATTAATCCATCTAAAGATTCTACCTCATGAATTCGAACAATATATCTATAATCGCCCTTAAGCCATACCTCTTTTAATCGATTTAGAGTCACCTCTAATCCTTGATTCTTTAATGCGCTTTCTAAATATGTTGATGAACTATTAAAAGATTTACCACTATTGACATAAACCCAATATCCCTATACTTATCTAAACCATGTTCCTATTTTTTCTAAACAAGAACATGGTTTCTTTAATAATTAATAAACTATTGCGTATAAATTCTCTGGCACATAATTACCAAATGTTTGCACAACTTCTTTTTGTAAAGCCTTATTTCCAAATAAAAATTCAAAAAATTCACTTAATCCATTCGGTTCATCGACTGTTGTAAAACATCTCTTCCTAAGATACAAAATTTCTTCTGGAACATCCCCTATGTGTTCTCTTCCTGTTTGTCTAAGAATGTAATCACTAAAATCACAATCACTTGTACAACAAAACTCATATTGATATAATTCCAATCTCTTATTGCCTTGAATATAATATGGAGTAATAAGAACTTCTTCCATTTCAATTGTCATGCCAGTTTTTAATAAATCATTGAATTCTTGAAGATTTATAAAAAACTCTCCAGCATATTCAACTGTTCTAAGAACAGTATTTATTTCTGTAACTCTCATTCTTTTCACCTCAATCTGGTATATATGGGTCAACAATACTTGAATCAGGTGCCCATGTAGATGGATTAATATTATCACTAATCTGTACGATTTCTTTTGTAATATTATCCACAATAACATATGAACCTTGTTGTGTATAAAATACTGTTGCCTCATTTCCTGTCGCCTTATTCACACTTGTACGACTAGTATATGGATTATCTACTGTATTTCTGATTAAATCTTCTGTCCATCCTCTGTTCTTCATCTGGTTCATTAGTTTTTGTGTTGATTTGGTGCTACTTCCAAACACCAATTCAGAACTCTTGATAAATGATCTACCACTCTCACCAATACTTTTCCCATACACCGCCTCATTCTTCGGCACATCATCAATATCTCTAACCTTTATCCGCTGTCCATCTGGCGTAACGTACTCATACGAATACAGCTCTCCATTTTTGATTTTTCTGACAGTGTCTTTCGTTTCTCCAATATATTTGTTTATATTTATCTTTTCATCTATCCATATTTTTCGCAAATATACTTTATATTTCGCTGTATTTTTAGCTTCTTGTACATCTTTTATATCTCCCAATACCGGTACAGTACTTATACTTACAGATGCCGCACCTTCCATGGCTTCTTCTGTTTGTTGGGCTTTTAAAATGGAGCTTTCTAGTTTTTCACTAAGCTCCCATTGTTTCTGGATTGCTTCTTCTATCTCTTTCCCATTCTCGTCATAGTACTTTTCACAAATTTCTTTCATGTCTTTTAAGTCCATATAAGCTTTTGTATGAAAGCAGCTTCCTGTTTCATATTCTATTATGTTTCGCTTTTCCGACTGTTGGGATTTGATATAATTTCTGGTATCTCGAATTAATCCTTCTAAAGGTTCTATCTCATTCTCACAAAAATCAGAATCTAGTTGCGGTATCTTCCATTCTGTTTCTGTCAAATCTTCGATTCTTTTCTCATAATCAATTCGTATAGCATCTGTGGATAAAAGCTGTATTTCCACTATATCCTCTATAGATCGTAAATCTAAATTAATATCTTCTTTAAATAGCTACATTACTCTTTTAACTGATATTTTTCCAATTGTTCATTGATAAAATTATCTAATTTAGATATTAAATAATTCCTCCTTTCTTTAATGGTACTCTGCGATGGGATATAATTTTCATCAATCGGCATATATGATATAAACTTCTCCATATCTACTGGATAGCCAAAATCTGCATATATCATGTCCATTTGTTCCAACAACTTTACTATATCTTTCTCTGTCTCTCGCAAATATATTATTATTGCAATACGAATTTTATCTTTTGCATTTTTAAGACTTTCCTCTACATTTCCCTGGATATCAAGTATTCTCTCTAATAACTCCAGTACATCTAACCGTTCATTTGAACTCCAAGACAACTCTAACTCTTCTTCAACCATTTGTTCATCATGTTCTAATTTTCTACATGCAAATTCTTGAGCAATATCAATACTCAAAATATCATTATTTATTCCATAATAAATTATTGCCCAATCTAATTGTATTTTTGTCTTGTCAAATATACTAATCCCATACATAAATTTTCCTCCTATGGTCTTGCATTAGGTTTTCCTGTTATTCCTACACCTTCTATAAATCTTCGATGGGTTATCCCTTTGGCAGGATTAGGATCTACAATCCATTCAAATATACCTTGTTTACCATTCAAAGAACCTTCTATCTGATAAAGAATTCTCTCAACACCATCGCCACCAATCAACAAAAACTTTGTAGCATCACTAGCATAATTATCAATAATATCATTGAATGCATGTAATGAATCATCTTTTAAAGCACTTCCTGTTCTAATATTATCCAAAATAGGATTATTAATGTCTGCGGTCTTACCGCCACTCTCACTAATAACTTTACCATACACCGTCTCATTCTTCGGTACATCATCCAAATCTCTAACCTTTATCCGCTGTCCATCTGGCGTTATATACTCATACGAATACAGTTCCCCATTTTTTATTTTTCTGACCGTATCTTTTGCTTCTCCAATATATTTGTTTATATTTATCTTTTCATCTATCCATATTTTTCGCAAATATACTTTATATTTCGCTGTATTTTTAGTTACAACATTGCCTACCTTTATAACAGCCCCAGGAATTTCTGAACCTATTCTTAGAAGCTTTTTCCCGCCTTTTATTACCATTTTCCCATTGACTATGGGAATAAGCATACAGGCCAATGAAATTCCTCGTTCCACTTTGGACAATCTTTCTCCTGTCACTAAGTCTACTCCGGTTACTGCCTCTTGTACATCCTTTATATCTCCTACTACCGGTAC
>JAFQAU010000069.1 GCA_017399885.1 Lachnospiraceae bacterium | reverse complement strand
CACATCAAATGATTATTCCAGTCATGTCTATTTTTTCGAGTTTCTTCTTCTCTTTGAAGCAAAGTATTATAATACTGTTTCTGTGCGTCCTTTAATTGTTTTTCTACCATGAGCAATTGCTGTAATTTTTTATTGGTATTTTTTATGTATGTAATAAAAAGAACAATTAATCCTACAGAAAGATAAGAACATATATTGGTAAAAATCATTAGATTTTGAAATTTTTCATTAGTAACATATTCTGACGCTACATACACTCCTGATGCTGTTAGTAATACATTCATCATCATCCACAACACAAGAATCCATACATATTCTAGCCTAATTTTTATATCAAAAAGACTTTTTCGTTTATTCCAACAATATATTGCAAATATCGCAATTCCAACCAAACTATCCGTTATCAAATATTGATATTGATTTGACAACTCAAGAAATCCTGCGTTCCTTCCAATGAACGCAACTGTTTTTTCTGTGATTCCTTCTATACAAGTTATTTCTATAAGTAAAATTAATATATGTACAAAATCTTCTATCTTATTTTGGTATACCATAATATATGTCGTAACCAAAACAAATGTATACAAAATAATATATTGTTCTTCCTCACTTGTTATTTGTACCAAATAAATAAGGCATATATATATCAGAAATCCAACAATTCCTGCCCACTTACGCTTTATATCCCGCTTAAAAAAAATATTCTCAGCCAATATATATTTCCATATTTGTATAATAAATAAGATACCCAAAATGATATTTTCCATTTAATCTTACCTTTCCAAGCAATCAAAACTTCGCACTTCAAGCACAAAGTTGTCATGTGTAAACTTGTATATCTATGGATTTTTACACTATCCTCTAACACTTAAGTCATACTCTAAATACGCCTGTTCAAACTCTTTCTTCTTGCGCCTTGATATTACTATTTTTTTATCCTTCATCAGGATACCTCCCCTTTTATACTCTTTTATTTCACTAAGATTCACAATATACTGTCTGCTTACTCGAAAGAACAGTTCTTTTGACAACTCTTGTTCTAACTCTGACAAAGAACAATCTTTCCTTAATATTCTATCTGTATCTCTACCTGACACAAAAAACTCAGAATATCCATCATACGCTGTAATATACGAAATATCCCTTTGAGGAATCTGATAAGAATTCCTCTTCTCATATAGCTCTATCATTTCCATACCTATCTGTGTATGGAATATCGCTTGCAGAGCCTCTTCTATTTCATCCTCATCAAATGGCTTTGTCACAAATCGAAATGCCTGTATGCGGAATGCATCCTTGTACCTATCCTCTCTACCGGTTGCCATAATAATCTTACATTCCTGATTCCTTTCTCCTATCCTTTTACCTGTTTCGATTCCATCTAGTTCCGGCATATCAATATCTAAGAAAACTGCTTCTAATGTATCAACTGCTTCTAATAACTCTTTTCCTGACTCAAAACACCTTATATTAATTTCCCAAGCATTTTTATCTGCAATTTCTAATATAATTCTCCGCATAACCTCTATAATTAATGGTTCATCATCACATATTCCTACTTTTAACATCATGTTGTCCTTCTGCATATTGTTCTTTCGTATTTAGTACATATCTTTTCCTTATAACACACTTTTGACATTATATCGTATTTTGTATATAAAATGTGCATTTTTATACATTAAATTATTCTTAAATGAACAAATAGTGCGTGCCAGCGCACGCACTTTGGCAAGAATTTCTTACGAAATTCTTGTCTAACTGCCACTACGCTACAGCACTTTCCTATAAAGGAACAAAAAAAGAACTCAAACGTCTTGACTTTTGAGTTCTTTGTCTACACTTCGATACAGGTATCACTACCTGCTTTTCTTATTCACATAGTAATTCTTCTGGATGTTTCATCTCTGTAATATCATTTTTATTGCATCTTAATAGGTACTCTTCCAGCTTCTCCTTCACGAATTCCTGTCCTACTCCTTCTATCATCAGTTCCTGCTGGATTTGCCTCTGTTCTTCCAAGCTCTTCTGCGTGTCCTGTATCTCCTGATTTGCCCGTAGTTCATTTTTTGCTTCTAGTCTTGCCTCGTAGTAAAACATTTTTCGATGTCTTTCTACTTCTCGCTTTACACCAAGCTCTGCGGACTCCTTCATAAAGCTTTCATAATTCTTTACTTTTTCCTGCAATGTAATCTCTTTATTCGCAAGAGACTGCATGGTTTTTTCATATTCCTGTGTCAGTAGCTTTCCATATTCCTTCTCTGCCTTTGCCGCAAGGATTTGTCTGTTTTCCAGTTCTTTTACAGCCTCTTCTTTCTTTTCGACACTTACCATTGCCTTTTCCAGAGGATGGTTTTGTGCCTCTTCCTCTTGCTCTTGTGTTTGCTCGGTATCTTCCTTTTTCACGCTCTTCTCAGCACTGGTATCGATATCCAGTGACTGATTCAGCATTTCGATTTCACTCAGTTTATTTACAATTTGATTTGCATTCTCTGTACTTGTTTTTTGGATTTCCTTGGCT
>JAFQAU010000068.1 GCA_017399885.1 Lachnospiraceae bacterium | reverse complement strand
ATCGTGTCCTAGTATATCTAATTTTAAAAGGTTATCGTGAATCGAGTGGAAATCAAAATGCGTTGTTATAGTAGTTGACATAGGATCATCTGCCGGTCTTTGTACTGGACAGAAATCGTAAATTTCTTTATCCCTTGGTACAACTATTATTCCGCCAGGGTGCTGACCTGTCGTTCTCTTTATTCCAGTACACATTTTTGCTTCCCTATTTATCTCTGGCACACGTATATGTTGGTTCTTTTCCTCATAATATTTTCTAACAAATCCATACGCCGTTTTTTCTGCAAGTGTAGAAATAGTTCCTGCTCTAAACGTTTTATATTTACCAAATAGCACTTCTGTATATGCGTGTGCCTTGGATTGGTAGTCTCCTGAGAAGTTAAGATCAATATCTGGTACCTTATCTCCTTTAAATCCAAGGAACGTTTCGAATGGTATATCCATTCCATCTTTTCTTAATTTATGACCGCATTTAGGACAGTCTTTGTCTTCCATATCTACACCTGTTGTTACTGTTACAGGTGGAAATTCACTATACTTACACTCAGGACAAACATAGTGTGGTGGAAGAGGATTTACTTCTGTTATACCACTCATTGTTGCTACAAACGAAGAACCTACCGACCCTCTGGAACCAACTAGATATCCATCATCATTAGATTTTTTAACTAATTTTTGAGCAATTATATACATGACAGAAAATCCATTTGTTATTATACTGTTAAGCTCTTTTTTTATTCTTGCTTCTACTATTTCAGGCAGTGGATCTCCATATATACTTCTTGCTTTTTCGTATGTTAAACGTTCTATTTCTTCATCAGAGCCTTCGATAACAGGGTTGTATGTTCCATCAACAACCGGCTTTATTTCTTCGAACATATCTGCTATTTTATTAGGATTATCTATTACTATTTCACGTGCTGTTTTTTCATCTAGATAATCAAATTCCTTTAACATCTCATCTGTAGTTCGAAAGTATAATGGCGCTTGTTCATCAGCATCATCAAATCCTTGTCCAGCCATAATTATCCTTCTATAAAGCTCATCTTGTGGATTTAAGAAATGTACATCACAAGTAGCACATACAGGTATGTCTAACTCTTTGCCTAAGTTTATTATTTTTTTATTTAAGTCTATTAGTCCCTTATGATTATCTACCATTCCATTTCTTATATAGAATTCATTGTTGCCTATAGGTTGTACTTCAAGATAATCATAGTATTTTGCAAGAGATTTTGATTTGTCAACATCGCCTTCCATTACAGCTTGGAATAATTCACCTCGTTCACAAGCTGAGCCAATAATTAATCCATCTCTATATCTATTAATTAGAGATCTTGAAAGTCTTGGCTTCTTATGGAAATATCTGATGTGCGAAAAAGATACAAGCTTGTACAAATTCTTAAGTCCAACATAGTTTTTTGCAAGTATTATTATATGATATGGGCTCATCTGTTTTTTATCTTCTATAAATTCAGTTTGTACATAGTCTCCTACTTTCATATTCTTGCTTTCCACTACTTCGCACATTTTTATAAACACCTTAGCTGTAGCTCTTGCATCATTTATTGCTCTATGTGCATTTTCAAGTTCTACACCTAAATTTTCTGCTATTGTTCCAAGTTTGTGATTTTCATATCCTTCAAACATTTCTCTTGAAATAGCAAGAGTATCTATTATATGTACAGGCTTTTCATAGCCACATTTTTCTGCAAAGTGATTTATAAACGAAGTATCAAACCTTGCATTGTGTGCCACAATTGTACAATCCTTTGCAAAGTCTAAGAACCCTTTTAACGCCTCTTCTATTTTAGGTGCATCTTTTACCATTTCTGGTGTTATGTGCGTTAACTCTTGTACATCTTTTGGAATATTTCTTTCAGGATTAACAAATGTAGAAAATTCATCAATACACTCTCCAGCTTTTACTTTTACAGCTGCAATTTCTGTTATAGCATCCGTTCCTGGTGTAAATCCTGTTGTTTCTATATCAAAAACGACATATGTATCTGGTGCTACAATTCCTGGTTCTACATCCGGTATTAAGTATCCCTCAACCCCATACAGCACTTTTATATCAAACTTCTTTTCAGCATAGTTGAATGCTGCAAGATTCGCTTCTGGAAAGCTTTGTAAAACACCATGATCTGTTATAGCAACAGCTTTGTGGCCCCACTTTATTGCTTGTTTCACTATATCTGTTGCAGAGCTTACCCCGTCCATTGCACTCATTTGTGTATGCATATGAAGCTCTACTCTTTTAACCTCTGCATCATCTGTTCTTGGCTTTGGCTTTTTACCCTCTACAATATTTCTAAGTATTATGCTTACATCTTTTGCATACATATCGTATTGTGGTGCACCATCTGCTTTTATGTAATTGCCCACTTTTAATTTAGATATAAGTTCGCCAACATCAATTCTTTTAGGGTCAGCAAATATTTTTGTAGATATTGTACTTGTACTATCACTAATATCAACTGTAAACATTTCTTTTCCTGTTTTAGTAGTCTTAACTTCAACAGCTTCAATTTTACCTTCGATACAAGCTGTATCCATTTCTTGATTTATATCTTCTATTTTATCTATTTTTACATTGTCTTTTATTCCTCTACCATATATAACACCTTCTGGAAGGGGACCAGCTGGTTCTTTTGGCTGTGGCACAAAAGCTGGTTTAGCTGTCTGAGTTGGTGCAAAAGTTTGTTGTGGCTTTGGTTGAGGAGCTGCTTTTGGTTGATCTTTAACTTCAGGCTTTATTAATTTTTCTTCTTTATGACTTTTTGCAAATTCCTCTTTGGCATTTAATGAATCATATATGTTTACTACTACATCTACCCCATAGAATTTTTTTACTAAATCTACTATATATTCATCCGTCTTTTTAAGTTTCATAAAAGACGCGCTAGGTACTTTTAGCTCTACGCTTGCTTCCATATTTTCTAGAGATATTTTGCTATCTTTAAAAATATCTTGCATATAAGGGAATATTAATCCTATTAACTCTATTATTTCTTGTATACTATTCTCATTTATTTCTTGTTTTACTGAAACTTTTGGAATAACCTTAAATGATTTAAGTCCAAATACTGTTTCAGCATTTTTAGAAAACTCATATAAGTCTTTTGGAACTATTTTTCTGTCTATATCTACTGTAATTATTGCAGCATTATTTTTCTTAGAGAACTTTACCTCTAAGACTGTTAAATCATTTATTGTACTTCCTATAAATGTTGCCTGTTCAAATAGCTCACAGACCTTTTTCATATTTTCACCCCTCTTCTCAATATAAAAACCCAAAACGATGAAACATTTTGGATTTTTATTTTTCTCTTTTGTAATTAATTTAAACTATTCTAATAATATCATTAACTGTAACAAAAATTGTAAGTAATACTAATAATCCTAAGCCAACATAGCTTAATATTGCTTCCACTTTTGGTGAAACTTTTTT
>JAFQAU010000067.1 GCA_017399885.1 Lachnospiraceae bacterium | reverse complement strand
TTTGTCTGGCACGGACACCATCTGCAAATTGTTATCTTATTGTTGTGCAATTTGACAAGTGCAATTTAGGTTATGTGCTTTTGACACCCTAACCCTATAAAGTAAAAAAACTGCTGCGACATCGCTCTTGCAATCTCCGCAGCAGTACATTTTCATCTATTCAACGTTGATTGTTACTCCATACTAACAGTTTATCTCCAGTCTAAACTATTACTGAATTAGGTAAGCTTCTCAATTGACGTAGGCACTATCCAATTACTCCAGATTGCCCATTACCTTCTGTTTTAGTCACCGTAATATATTGTCCCATTACAAAACCAGATAATTCAACTTCTTCATAATCAAACACTATATAATACCATAATGTAGAATCATCTATAATCTTTTGTCGGATGTTTACCTTTGTTCCTACCTGTAACTTTATAGGAACTCCATTATACATCACATTGTCATATTCTTTCCCTGGACCTGTTCGCACATTCAATGGACCTTGATTTACCTCACCTTCCCCATTCATCACCTCTACTACCATGGTAGGAGATGGGGTCACTGTAATTTCAGGTGTTTCTGATGGTTCTACTGTTTGGGTAGGTTCTACACTTCCTGCTGGCTCTACCGTATTTGTAGGCTCCACACTTTCCATAGGTTCCAATGTTGTCGTTGGTTCTACCGTCTGAGTAGGAATAGGGCTTGCTGTTGGCTCTACTGACTGGCTAGGTGCCACTGTCGCTTCTACACCCTCCTCTTGTTCATCAGGCTTGAATAACACAAGATTGGCTAGGATATAACCTTTTCGTCTTTCCCCTTTATAAGTGAAAGAAATCTTGAACCATTTCTTACTATTTGCCTTTGCTTCTTTTAAAATCTTTACAGATTTATTATTCTTTATACTTACAATTTTATCATCTACTATTAAAAAGTCATTACTTACTCCAGCTGTACTCCTTACATTAACATTTATCTTGGAACTAATTTTTCCTTTTACCGTATCTTCAAATGTAAGAGTTACATAATCACTAAGTACATATCCTTTTAACTTCAAATCTTCATGGGCAAAACGAACATAATACCATACAACACCATTTACCACTTTCTGTCTTAAAATAGTAATTTTCTTTCCTTTTGGAATAGATATCTTTTCATCTTCTAAAGTAAGCTGTTCCGAAGTTACGCTTGCTTTGGTACGCACTCTTAAGGCTGATGCTGTAACCTTTGCCTTTATCTTTAGCCCTTTTACCGTCTTTGTCTCCTGTTTTACCGTAGCACCAGGAACTGTATCTCCATCTATAATAATAATATCACTGCCTGTGGATTGTGGCTCTTTGGTAGGCTTTTGCGTTGGCTTCGGTGTTGGCTCTTGTGCATCATCTTCATTATTCCCTTCAGAATCTGAATCCTGAAAAACAAGTTTTATATAAGATTTACAACTGTACCCTGTAACGGTTTCGTCATTATGTGTAAATTTTACTTTATAAAAATTATTCTCCTCGTCCGTAATTTTAACTTCATCATTTTTATAGAGAAACACATTCTCTCCATCCACTAAAACTAATCCATATTCTGTTCCAGGACCTGTACGCACATTTAAAGATGATACCGTAACAATTCCCTTTGTCCCGGCAGCCTCTACAAGAAAGGTATCATCTATACCAAAACGAGCTCCCCAAAATACTATCATGCACAATAAAGAAAGGGCTACTAATACAACTTTCTTTCTTCCGTTCCCCATCTTACTCCATCCTTTCTCTCAAAAAAACCCTTTTACAGGTTTTACCTCGTACCTATTCGTCTTTATCCTCCATGTATGTTCATAAACATTCCATATAATTCTAACACATCTCTTTTTTTTTAGCAAACTTTATTTCTATCCAACAGTTCCAAAAGGTAAACCTATTTTATAGCCTGCCTTTTTGAGGATGTGGATTATTTTCACATTTTTTCTCAATCCTTTCCAAGTTATCCACACTGGTAAAGCGCACTTATGCTTTCCCCCAAAAAAATGTGTATTAAT
>JAFQAU010000066.1 GCA_017399885.1 Lachnospiraceae bacterium | reverse complement strand
CACATCAAATGATTATTCCAGTCATGTCTATTTTTTCGAGTTTCTTCTTCTCTTTGAAGCAAAGTATTATAATACTGTTTCTGTGCGTCCTTTAATTGTTTTTCTACCATGAGCAATTGCTGTAATTTTTTATTGGTATTTCTTATATATGTAATAAAAAAAACCACTAATCCTACTGAAATATAGGAACTTGTATTTAGAATACTCATAACATATTGTACTCTTTGATTACTAACATATTCTTTCGCAACTTCTAATCCTGCTGCCATTAACAATATATTCATTATCATGCTCAATACAGGAATCCATATATATTCGATTCTGATTTTTGTCTCAGAAATTTTTTTTCGCTTGCAAAAAATATATACTATAAGAAATAGAATTATAATTACAACACCGCTAATCAAAAGCAGACTTTCTTTTGTTATGTTAAAACATCCTGTGCTTTGCAAAATAGCCCCAATTACCTTCTCTGTAATTCCTTCTATGCAAGACACCTCTATAAACAGTATCAATATGTGCACAAAATCCTCTATTATTTTTCTATAAACCATAATATATGCTGTCACCATAGCAAGTCCATACATGATGAGAACTGAATCTTCCTTTTGTGATATGTGCATACTTGCAACAATGCACATATATACAAGAAATCCAATTATTCCTGCCCATTTTCTCTTTATAGTTCTTTCAAAAAATATTTTCTCTCCCAATATATAATTCATTACTTCCATAATGAATATAATACCCCAAACCAAAATTTTCATTGAATACTACCTATCCTCTGTATCTTAAATCATATTCTAAATACGCCTGTTCAAACTCTTTCTTCCTGCGCCTTGAAATAAGCATCTTTTTACCTTGTATGAGAATACTTCCTTTTGCATACTCTGTGATTTTCCCAAGATTCACAATATACTGTCTGCTTACTCGAAAAAATAGCTCTTTTGACAACTCCTGTTCTAACTCTAACAAAGAACAATCTTTCCTTAATATCCTATTTGCATCCCTGCCTGACACCACAAACTCAGAATATCCATCATACGCTGTGACATACGAAATATCCCTTTGTGAAATCTGATAAGAATTCCTCTGCTCGTATAATTCTATCGTTTCCATACCTATCTGTGTATGGAAGATCGCTTGCAAAGCCTCTTCTATCTCATCTATATCAAATGGCTTTGTCACAAATCGAAATGCCTGAATACGAAATGCATCCTTGTACTTATCCTCTCTACCGGTTGCCATAATAATCTTACAGTCCTTATTCTTTTCCCCTATCCTTTTACCTGTTTCGATTCCATCTAGTTCCGGCATATCGATATCTAAGAAAACTGCTTCTAATGTATCAACTGCTTCCAACAGTGCTCTTCCTGACTCAAAACAGCTTATACTGATTTCCCAACCATTCGTATCTGCGATTTCTAATATGGTTCTTTGCAAAGCTTCTATAATTAACGGTTCATCATCACATAGTCCTACTCGTAACATTCCTATATCCTATCTGCTTATCGTTCTCTCATATTTTGTGCATATCATTTCTTTATACCACATTTATGACATTATATCTCATTTCCCGCACGAAATGTGTATTTTTATGCATAAATTTCTTCTTAAATGAACAAATAGTGCGTGCCAGCGCACGCACTTTGGCAAGAATTTCTTACGAAATTCTTGTCTAACTGCCACTACGCTACAGCACTTTCCTATAAAGGAACAAAAAAAAGAACCCAAACGTCTTATCATTGACTTTGAGTTCTTTGTCTACACTTCGATACAAGTATCACTACCTGCTTTTCTTATTCACTTAGAAATTCTTCTGGATGTTTCATCTCTGTAGTATCATCATCCATTGCATCTTAATAGGAACTCCTCCAGCTTCTCCTTCACGAATTCCTGTCCTACTCCTTCTATCATCAGTTCCTGCTGGATTTTCCTCTGTTCTTCCAAGTTCTTCTGCGTATCCTGTATCTCCTGATTTGCCCGTAGTTCATTTTTTGCTTCCAGTATTGCCTCGTAATAGAACATTTTTCGATGTCTTTCTATTTCTCGCTTTACACCAAGATCTGCAGACTCCTTTACAAAGCTTTCATAGTTCTTTACTTTTTCCTGTAAGGTGATTTCTTTATTCGAAAGAGACTGCATGGTTTTTTCATATTCCTGCGTCAGTAGCTTTCCATATTCCTTCTCTGCCTTTGCAGCAAGGATTTGTCTGTTTTCCAGTTCTTTTACAGCCTCTTCTTTCTTTTCGACACTTACCATTGCCTTTTCCAGAGGATGGTTTTGTGCCTCTTCCTCTTGCTCTTGAGTTTGCTCGGTATCTTCCTTTTTCACGCTCTTCTCAGCACTGGTATCGATATCCAGTGACTGATTCAGCATTTCGATTTCACTCAGTTTATTTACAATTTGATTTGCATTCTCTGTACTTGTTTTTTGGATTTCCTTGGCT
>JAFQAU010000009.1 GCA_017399885.1 Lachnospiraceae bacterium | reverse complement strand
TGGGAGCGAGAGCTTGACATAAACGGAAAAGTAATGCCTGCAGGCAAGGACAGCCATGGTCGAACTTTGCAGGACATAGGCGAGAAGACCTTTATACCGTTCCGCTTCCAAGGGCAGTATGAGGATGAAGAAATCGGCTTGTACTATAACCGATTCCGCTATTATGACCCGGAGACAGGCCAATACACTCAGCAAGACCCGATAGGATTGGCAGGTGGAAATCCAACGTTGTATGGGTATGTGTATAATACGCTTGGTGAGATTGATCCGTTCGGGTTAGCGTATTTGTTCCAAACGGGAACATATGGTAGTTTGAATGGAAAAATACATGTAGGGGATGGCTTGCAAGCACATGAGTTGCTTCGCCATGAATATTTAGTTCAAAAAGGGATGACAAGTAAAGGAGTTCGTTTATGGGGAAATCCGTCTATGGCACTTGATCCTGCACATCATACTAAAGTTGGAGGGGCACATTGGCATGAGGCTCAGATTAGAAAGACGCAGGGATTGGGACGTAATCAGTTCCATCCAGATTTGAAAAGAGAACTTGATATTACACAAGGTGGACTGAGAAAATCAGGAGTACCAGCAAGTAAAGTAAGAAAGTTAAGAAAAGATGCAGAAAAATTTTACAAGAAACAAACACAAGTGACTTGTCGTGGCTAAAAGAAAGGAGTATATAAAAATGTCAAATATAATAGAATTTGAAGAGGTTGATAATTTACAAAATGTTTTACGTATTGGAGGTATAAGTTTATTACCTAAGGACATGGAATGGCCAGTGAATCCAAATGGAGAAAAAATGACTTTGATATTAAGTATTCCTACAAATTTTTTAAATGATATTTTAAATTATAATTACCCAAAAGATAAAATTATATCTGTGTTTACTACTTATAATACAGAGGATTATTTTTTAGACTCTATTGTATATCATGGGGATAGAGAAGAGCTTAATAATATCAAGAAAGGATTTACAAAAGTTATATTACATGATATAGGAGAACCAAGAAATGATTCAGAGTATTTGATTCCGGCCCAAAAGTTAATTGTTGGAAATGAAGTTGATGTTACAAGTAAGTATGGAGGTTCGCTTATTGGAGGAAATCCGTTTTTTTTACAAAATGAGGATTTAGAAATTGCATCATATCAATTTTGTATGCAATTATATGGTGCTGATTTCCCAGAAGAATTTCAAGATATATTTTATTTGAATGATTCTATCGGATATCTTTATTTAAACAAAGAAACGGATATAAATGACATAGGTATATTTTTTACACAATGTAGTTAAAAAAGAGATATAGAAATTGTTTTAAAGGTGTGAACAAATAGAAAAGAATTATATTTGTAATTTCATGAAGGAAAAGCGTTTACTAGTGGTTATAGTAGGCGCTTTTTAGCAAATGGTATAGAAAGTAGTAATCATATGATAAGTACGAAACCGGCGCCCGTGCAGTAAGAAGCTGGGGTGACGGAGGAGTCTTAAGTCTCTGGATTGATTATCATGATGAAGAGATGTACAATGCTGTAAGGACAAGTAAGGATAAAAGACCTTGCGAATATCATTACAATGAAAAGCGGCTATGTACCAGAATCGTATAT
>JAFQAU010000065.1 GCA_017399885.1 Lachnospiraceae bacterium | reverse complement strand
TCCGAAGATTCCCATTTTCTTTTCGTCAAGGTAATAGATCATGGCGTTGGTATTCCGGCTGAAAATCTCCCTCTACTTTTCAATCGTACTTATACCGTTTCCTCTGCCAGAACCCCTGGTTCTATTGGTGGCACAGGACTTTGGTTATCGATTGTTAAAGCGATTATCGAACGTCATCAAGGCACGGTAGGTTGTACAAGCGAAGAGGGCAAAGGAAGCTGTTTTTTCTTTACCTTGCCATACACACCATAATAACAAGGAGGTATTCTTATGTCTGCTATATGGGGCACTATTTCTTTTTCACACGAAATACCAACAAATATAGATTCCATTATGAAAACACCGTATCAACAAAAGTGTAAAATTGATACTTATCATTCTGAACAGTATCAAAACTGCTATATGGGATGTGGCATTCAGCATATTACAAAAGAATCTGTTCATGAAAGACTCCCTATTGTTGACCATGACAAACATTTTATTCTTACTGCGGATTGTATCATTGATAATCGTACAGAACTGATGCAAACACTTTCTATCTCCGATACTTCTATGCCTGATGGAGACCTAATCTACTGCGCCTATCAAAAGTGGGGCATTGATTGCGTAAAGCATCTACGAGGTCTCTTTTCCATTGCTCTATGGGAAGAACAGACAAAGACACTCTATCTTGTAAGTGATCATGTCTCAAGTCGTTGTCTGTACTATTATCGCCACGAAGATACTGTTACTTTCTCAACCTTACTTACTCCGATTCTGGCACTTTATCCTGAACTTCCATTAAATGAATGGTATTGCATGGATTATCTGGCTGCTCCTACGTTGATTCCTACCGTTGTCGTACATGAGACACCTTATCAAAATGTCTATAAACTTCCTCATGCAACCATTCTTACAATTACAGAAAACAATATTCAGCAAAGCACTTACTGGTCTCCTGCAGAGCCATTAGCAGACTGTGATTGCAAGACCGCTAACGAGTATGGTTCCTATTTCCGCAAGCTTCTTACTGACTGCGTATCAGATGCTATACGCACAAATGGTGAAATAGGTATCGCACTAAGCAGTGGACTTGATTCCTCTAGTGTGGGAACGATTGCCGCTGACCTATTGCAACCAAACACAAAGAACTTATTTGCATATACCTATGTTCCTTTCGAGGAAGTAAAGGAAAATACTGCTCATCAAATATACAACGAAACAAAGGATGTCGAAGCTATCATTGCCATGCATCCTAATATTCTTCCTCATTTTCTATGTAATGAAGGAAAAAATGCCATCGAAAGTATCCCTGATGGTTTGAATACGCTGGAAATTCCATACAAAGCCTTTGTAAATTATCCAAACCTAGATGAAATCTATGCTCATGCTGCTAAGGCAGGTTGTAGAATCGTGTTATCCGGTCAGTTCGGTAATTCTACGATATCCTATGGAAATATGGATCCTATTTTTTATGATTTATATCATAAAAAGCATTATTTGAAACTACTAAAATCCATGAATAATCTTGCCGTACATATGAAAATTCCTCGTCGGAAATTTCTGCTTTCCTATCTGCGCTATTTGCACAAAATATCACTGGAATGGAAGCACTACAAAACAGATTATAAATTGTATAACTCATTTCTCTCTGATGATTTTATCAAACGTTATCCTCTACAGGAACGTTTTGACATGGGACAAATGCACATTTTCTCGGACCTGCCGAATACACAATCAGGCTATCAGGAACAGCTCATCTGCTTTAGTGGATGTACCTATATGGGAGAATGGGAAACGAAAATCGGCCTGAAACATGGTATTGTGTTACGTGACCCTACCAAAGATTCTCGCATGGTTCGCTTCTGTTATCACCTGCCTTACGATTTTTTTGCATATAAAGGTACCACAAAATGGCTGATCCGTGGGAATATGAAGGACATGATACCGCAACACATTATCAATAACTGGAATCGGCACGGCATCCAAAATGATGACTGGAATATCCGTATTGCACGTGATTGGGACACACTCAAACCGCTCTATATAGAGGCTTTAAAATCCGATGCAATACGTCGTTATATTGATTCCGAACAGGTCCTTTCTCTGATTAATGAGAAAGAGTTTTCCCCTTTGACTCATGATATGAACAGTAGCGTTTATCTGTTTTCCGCATATATTCTGGCGCTTTTTATGCAAAAATAAAAGTCTATCATTTTTGTTATTTTTGTTTACTTTCTGTATCTTTTATCCTATACTTTTATTTGTAAAGAACATAGGAAAGAGGTACTAATATGAAAAAATGGAAAGCACCTGCAATGGCAGAATTAGAAATTAGCGAAACCGCACATGAGTGGTCTTTAGATTTTAAGTGGGACGGCGGATATCTTGGTGATGGAAGAGTCTCCGGTTGGTTTGGCGGAAGTTGTGGCGGCAACAGCAACAACAGCGGTAATGACACACCATCCGAAGATACATTAAGCTAATAAAGCAAAGAAATAAGGGTAAAGGAAGCTATTTTCCTTTACCCTTTTATATTTTATAAAATATGTACTTACAGGCTTTCGACAATCTCGAAGGCCTTTTCTATTACTTGTTTTGTTGTTTCCTTACCATTTGGTCTACCTATATAATACATTGGTATTCCTGCTGCCATCTTCATGCATTTCTGCCCAATATGTGGCTGATACTTATTCGGTCCCAGTAAATGTCTTAAAAACAGATTGTTTGCACACATCTGAAATTTCTCTATTCCTTTTTCCTCTGATGACACAATATCATTCTCATTGGTTACACCTAACATAATAAATCCCTTTACGCGAACTGCCTCTGTTCGGAATTCTCCTCGATAAGGTGCTAAAAACTTATCCTTTTCTTCATTGATATAAATTAGCTCACTCAGATCATATCCTTGCTCAATGGCAACATTCCTACATAGCTTCTGATATGGAAATGCCGGTCTTACCATCACCGTCTGTTCTTCCGTAATCTCCACCCATGCCATATCATCTGCCAGCAACCGATATCCCTGCTCTAAAAAAGCAGAAGTGACCGTAGATTTTCCCGCGCCACTCTCTCCTGCAATCAGTAGCGCCCCCTCTTCGTTTGCCAAGGCACTACAATGAATTGATAACATGCCGCGTTGCATCGCCAACATGGACATACCATATCCTAAAATGTACGTTTGAAGATACATCCTATTTCCGCCCTGCTTACACTTATAGATTAGCCTTGTACCGTCTGTGGTTTCCAAATAACAAGTCTTATTAATCAACCAGCCACGCTGTTCACCAAAAAAGTACTGGCATTTTCCCTCCTGCGCATAGATATCCTCCGAAATAGTACCTTCGAGCACCTCTATATCTATCGGTTGCTCATCCTCACACACCACGAGCTGACGAAATTCCATATCTGTTGCTATTTTCATTCCATATATTCGATAATAATACATTTTCTATTCCTCTATCGTTTTCTTATTCTCAATCGTAATCTCTCTATCACAATACTCTAAAATACTCTTACGATGCGTAATAATCAGACAGGTTGGTCTAGGACTTAACTGCTGCAATCCTTTAATAACCCCTTGTTCCGTTGCCTCATCCAATGCGGATGTTGCCTCATCCAGGATGAGGAAAGGTGCCTTTCTGACAAACGCTCTTGCAATCGCGATTCTCTGTGCCTGTCCTTCTGAGAGTCCATGTCCGCGTTCACCAATCACGGTATCAAGCCCCTTTGGCAATCCTCTGACAAACTCATCTCCTGCTGCCATTTTCAATGCTTCCCACATCTCTTCTTCCGTTGCATTTAGATTGCCCATGCGGATATTTTCACGTACTGTTCCACTAAATAGCGTATTGCCTTGTGGCACATACGAAATAAAGTTTCTCGTTGCTGCATTAGCCTTTTCTTTCTCACCCTTTTCATTGAAGAAAGTAACACTTCCCTCAATCTTACTCATAAATGACATAATAATACGAATTAATGTCGTTTTACCGATTCCCGATGCTCCGATGATTGCTACAAATTCGCCTGGTTGAATACGCAAAGAGACATCCTCTAACACTGTCTCATCTGTGTACCCAAAAGTAAGCTGATTCACTTCAATTCCAACACGTTCCGCTGTAATCTGCTCATCCAGCTTCTCCTCTAATGGTATATCCTGAAGTTCCATAACACGTCCGGCAGATGCAAGAATGGATACTACCCTAGGAATCTGCTGTGCCAAACTCATTACCGGCGCCTGTACTCGATTCACCAAAGTAAGAAATACTGTCATCGTACCATAAGTAATTACTTTTCTTGAAATCTGCAATGCTCCGTATGTAAATGCCGCTATATATCCTGTCTGAAATGCCATAGACATGACAGTAGAGCTTACTACACCCATCTTGGTCCTTTTATATACCCAATGAAATCTCTCTTCTCTCAACTGCACCAAACGATTGGTAGAATACTCTTCGTTTGCAAAAGATTTCACAATCAAAAGATTTGCCAAGCTTTCCTGTAAAAAGGAACGATATGCAGCCTCTGACTCCTGAACCTTTACTTGAAGCTTTTTCAGCTTTCTTCCAAGCCACAAGGAAGACAACGCTGCAACAGGTGCTATCATAAGTGCAAAAACTGCCAAAATAGGCGAATAACTGAACAAGGTAAAAAATACCAATAACAATTCGATAAACAACTGAATAATATTAGGAATCGTTCCTATGATACCATCTGCAATATTTCCCGCATCGCTGGTAAGTCTAGTCATTAAATCACCTGTATGATAACGCTTCACATCCATCCAATGTGAACAAATAATCTTCTCATAGATTTGCTTCCTAATACCAAAGGAAAAGCGCTCTGTAAGCATTGCATTCATTAATGTTGAAATCACCGATACCACTTCAAGCCCAACTACCAATGCCAAATAGCCACCAACTAGTATAAAGAACGAGTTTCCTGCTGTTGCACTATCTATAATGCGCTTTGATAGGGTAACCATTACTAGTGATACCACTGTGCTTAACAGATTAAAGCACATCATGAGTGATATTTTACCTGCATATGGTTTTGCATATCGCATCAACCACTTGGCATATTGATATTGATTTCCTCTGTCTTTCCATAATCTCTTTAGTTTATTCATCTCTCAATCCTTCATCTCTCTATTATTTTTCTTATTTAAACCATATCAGTATATCACATTCACCAAAGAAATCCATACATATATCCTATCTTTTCTTACAAAGTTTCATAAGTCTTTTTTCCTATTTTATTGACTTATTTAACAAAAGCATATATAATATCCATGATTATAAAATTGAGAGAAGAAGGGACAATACATATGATGAGTGAAAATACAAAAGTTCACCTTATCAAGCAACTAGATGTTACAGACTTATCAGGTGAGAAAGTAATGATTGATTTTTCTACAGGAAAATATTTTTTATTAAAAGGATCTGCAAACGATATCTGGGACATGCTTTCAAATGATATTACCGTTTCTGAAATAAAGAATTCCTTAATGGAAATATATGATGTTGATGAAGATACTTGTATGACATCTGTTCAGGGCTTTCTCTCACAGATGCAACAAAATGGATTTATAGAATTACAGAATTGCTAAATAAATGGAAGCGATAGCTTCCATTTTAAATTGTATGCAATACTCATTCTATTCCAAATTCAAATAAAATATTTAAATATAATATATAAGGTGTGAATTATGAGTGAATCAAGAGTAACTAATGTAAAAAGAAATGCAGCTTCGTCTATTTTTCAAAATATACTAAATATCTTTTTAGCATATATTTCAAGAGTTATTTTTGTCCAAATTCTGGATGTCAGATATTTAGGAATTAATGGACTTTTTTCTAATATAATAGCAGTCTTGTCTCTCGCCGATTTGGGTATGGGAACTGCTATGATGTACAGTCTTTATAAACCTATTGCTAATCATGACAATGAAAAAATAGCTGCGTACATAAACTTTTTCAAACGTATCTATATATCTATTGCCTGTGTTATATCACTAATAGGTATAGCTTTAATACCATTTCTCAGGTATATTGTTAAGCTGGAACAACCACTTGAACATTTAGAAATATACTATTGTTTATCTTTAGCCGAGGTTGTTATTTCATATTTATTCGTATATAGAACCACATTATTGTCAGCTGATCAGAAAAATTATATTCTAAACAAATATTCTAATATTGCTAAAATTACTATATTTTGCTTGCGCTTAATTATTTTATTTGCATTCAAAAATTATTTCTTATATTTATTAGTTGCCATTATTGTTAATTTAGGCAATAATATTTTGATGAACCACATTACTGTGAAAATGTACCCGTTCCTTAAAACAGCTAAATCAGACTTGGAACGAAATGAAAAAACTGCACTATGGCAAAATGTCAAAGCATTATTCTTTTATAAATTGGGGTCTGTATTACAAGGAAATGTTGATAATATATTAATTTCTGTTTTTGTTGGAACAATTTATGTTGGTTATTATTCCAACTATTCCATGATAATAACATATATTGTTTCTTTTGTATCAATTGTTTTTTCTTCTGTTAAAGCAACACTGGGTAACTTAATGACTTCCGAAGAAAACAATGAAGCGAAAAAATTACATATCTTTAATGTCATGGAATTAATTAATTTTTGGATTATTACTTTCTGCTCTGTTTGTTTTATTTCACTTTTTCAGAGTTTTATTGAATTAAGCTATGGAAAATCATACTTAATTGAACTACCTGTTGTTGTTTTGGTAGTAATCAATTTTTACACCTGTAACATTCGGCAGACCATGTGGGCTTTTCGAGAAACAACTGGTATTTTCCAACAAACCAAATATATTACAATGGTAACTACCTCTATTAATTTTATTCTATCCCTTATACTAGGATATTTTTATGGTATGTTTGGAATTATTTTGGCTACTATCATCGCTCGTCTGGTATATGCTTGGTGGAAAGAACCACAGATTTTATTCAAAACGCAATTTAAGAAAAGTGCACGAATCTATTACACAAGATATATTATTCGCTTATGCCTTTGCTTCTTTATTTGCTTTATTAATTATAAACTGTGTGTCCTTCTTCCAATTAATAATCTTGTTTTTAAATTTATTGTACAAGTCGTTATATGTTGTATATTCCCAAATCTTGTTTTATTACTTCTCTATGGAAGAACTGAGGAATTTTCATATATCGTCAATACTTTATTTAAATCCAAATTAGCTTTGGTAAAGAAAGGAAAGAATTAATGGAATCAAATTACATTCGACTTAATTTATGTGAAAAAGTAAATAACAAAGTAATTTATCATTATGAAGTTAGTGACTCCTTGAAACATTTTTTCAATCTAAATGAAGAAGCTTTTATTGAATACACCTTTGAATTGACCAATATACCGGATAGCATTATAGCAATTCCTTTTGTGTGCAACGTACTACCTATCATTTGGTTAACAAATTCTACTTTAGAGGTGCATACTTTAGACAAAAACTTCTTAAGTCATGTAGATGAAATAAAACAGGGATATATGCAAATGTATCCTTCCTTATGCTTTCAGGGAAACATCAAAACAATGCCTGAATCAAATTATGTACCCGAAAGCAAAATAAATGCTGGTTGTTTCTTCTCCGGTGGAGTTGATGCTTATACTACCTTGTATAGACATGTAGATGAGGCTCCTGCCTTACTCACTATATGGGGCGCTGATATTGATATTTCAGACACAAGTGGCTGGCAAATTATTGATAACTTTAACAAAAAAGTAGCTGAACAGCTTTCACTTACTTATTTTCCTATTAAAAGTTCATTCCGCCGCCTTCTCAATTTGGGAGAACAAGGGGTTTCCTTGTTGTTAGAAAACACCCCCTATGAATATTGGCACGACTTTCAACATGGAATCGCCATCATTTCCCATGGCGCACCCATCGCTTATGCATATGGTATGGAAAAAGTTTATATTGCTTCTTCCTTTTCAGAACAACAAAAAGGCACCTATGTATGTGCAAGTGATCCTACTATTGATAATTATGTATATTTTGGAAATACTCAAACCATTCACGACGGATATGAATTAACTCGTCAGGATAAAATTGCATACCTAGTAAATTATCCTTATACCACAGAAAAACCAAATGTTCATGTTTGTTGGATTTCTTCAGGTGGTAAAAATTGTTGTCAGTGTGAGAAATGTTACCGAACAATATTGGAAATTGTATCTGAAGGCGGTAATCCAAATGAATTTGGTTTTGTATGGAATGATGCAAGTATCAAAAAATGCAAACGCAAGCATATGATAGAAATGCTACTTCCACAATATCGAATTACATCCTATTATTATCCAATCATGAATCGAATGAAAGAGAATAATATCAAAGATATTGATAAATATGAATGGCTATTTCGTATTAATTGGGATAAATTTAATGATTATCCTTGTAAAAAAATGTACCATTTTATTATTTCCTTATTAAAATCCATAAAAAGAAGATTAAAGAATTTTATATATTCTAAGTGATGGAAGCTTTCTGCTTCCATCTTTTTTCATTTTGTGCTATTGTAAAAGTATGTATATATGCACTAGTATTGGAGAGTGAACAAATGATTAAGAACTGTAAGAAACACATTCTATGTAATATTATATTGTCTGCAATATTATTGTTCGCCGTTGTGTTTGCAATAATATTCCATAAATCCAGTTATCCTTCCGAGCTTTCAAAGTTTCTTCAAGCTCGTATCAACGGTATCTATCATTCATCCTCGATTACCGCTGAGGAGCTTGTTGCTGATCTCACGGTAGGATGGAATCTTGGTAACTCCTTAGACAGCTGTACTGACGAAGCATATCGTAGCCATGGTACTCATCCCGTAGCTTCTTATGAAACTGCCTGGGGGAATCCTAGCATAACGAAGGAATTCATTGATTCTGTCGCCGCATCTGGTTTTCGTGCAATACGAATACCTGTGACATGGTATTATAACACTTATGAACAGGATAATCGCTTATATATCAGACAAGATTATCTCCAACGTGTTGCCGAGGTTGTTCAGTATGCTCTTGACAATGATATGTATGTAATCCTGAATTCACACCATGATGCTCCCATTCTGTGGGCTGATATGAATGATATTAATGAAGTATCTAATAATGCGGTTTACTTATGGGGGCAAATTGCTACTTATTTCAAAGATTATGATTATCACCTAATCTTTGAAAGCTATAATGAACTCAATACCAAAAATGATAGCTGGGTTTATTCCGATGGGGCTTCTAATGCCACCAATATTCTAAATCAGTTATTTGTAAATGCCGTAAGAGAAAGTGGTGGCAACAATACAGACAGAGTCTTAATCTGTGGTACCTTTCTAAATGGTACCTCTGAGGAAATACTAACCAGTTTTGTTTTGCCATCTGATTCCGTAAAGGATCGTTTGCTTGTTGAAGTCCACTGTTACGATACCGCTTATGATCAGTCTATTGACACACTCTTTCAACGTTTGGATGAATTTTCCAAACAGCAGAATGCACCGGTTATTATTGGCGAATTCGGTACTACCAAGGAATATACTCCTTCCGGCTATCGTGGCATTCATGCTGGAAACTTTGTATCACGTGCATCAGAGTATGGTTTAAAATGCTTTTGGTGGGATGACGGGGCTTCCTATCAGATATTTGACAGAAACTCCGGTTCTATTATTGAAAAGGATATTTATGAAGCTCTTATGAACCCTGTTTCCTATGAGACTGAAATTCTTGACACCTACTGCTTCAGCTCAATTAGTGATTATTCTTATTCCTCACTTAATGCAAGTAACGGCTCCTTAGAAAAATCGTCAGATGGAAGTCTGACCTTAAATATCAATAATCAAGGTCTTTCCGTTACCCCTAATACTGGCTACCACATTACGCTTCATACCAAAGAAAACGGAGACGGCATAAGAATATCAGGTATTGCTTTTTTTAATCAGGAAAACCAATTCATATCCTATACTTCCACTCAGAATCAAACAGTATATGATATTGCATCACCTGAAAATGCAGCTTATATGAAAGTATCCATTCACAATCCATGGGGGTATCGTTTTAAGTATCAGTACCAATCATATCTAAAAAATGGCGATCTAGCTATGGAGATTATCTCTTATAGAAAAACCTCTTGAGCATTTGCTCAAGAGGTTTTAAAATGCCTTAAATCTGGCTACTGTACTATATCCTTTTCCTGTTCCACCTGTTACATATAACTGCCCACAGCGCGACCATGCATGCGCTATCATATTTCCATCTTCTAATGCGACTCCCATATAAATAGTAGAATTAATTCCTCTTTTCATAAGTATCTTTCGAGCAGTCAGAGCACGTACAAAGCACTTTCTCTTTAATGGCAAATGCTCTGTTACCCTGTTTACATGAAAGCCTACCAGCTTAGCAAGCTTTATCGTTTCCAGCTCTTCCTCTGCAACAGATTCTTCACCACGTATTCCCATCATCTTCTCTATTTTAGCCATTGGCAATAGCAAGATACATAACCTATAATATGCTACATAAATGTATACGGTAATTGTCATCCATTTCTCACCATTATATTTCATAAAATCAATGACACGTCTTATCATAGTGGCTCCTATCCTAATAAACCAAGCTTATCCATCAAATCAATTCTATGTTCAGCAACATTAAGCTTTTCACTTGCACTATACCAATTATTTGATTTCGTATGATAATTGATCAGATACTTTACAGCCTTTTGTACCCATGCTACTGGTAGCAGAAATGGACACTTCTTCAAATATGGATAATACTCTTGTATATCTTTTGCTCTCGGAAATATAACCGCCAGCTTTCTTCCAATTTTTCCTTTTGAGCTACCTTTTTCCCCTGTAAAATATGGAGTCATCATTCCAAGTATCTGCCAGCTGTCACTCTTATCCTCATACATCACTCCGCCATTAAACAGGTCAATCATGAACTCATAGAACTCATTTCCCATAGACATCTTTCTATTTTCGAGAATCACCCTATCCATTCCTAAAAATTCAATACAAATGGCAAATAAATAATGTGCAAATTTCGCATAATCAAGCTCTTCCAAGCGTTTCCACATACGCTGATAATCTATGTATTTACCATAAGCATCTACATAAAGCGTTATATCTGCCAAGTACTTCATTCCTACACCTTCTAGCGAGAAGTGCTTAATAATGTGAAACAGTTGATAGATAAGATGTTCTTCATATCCTAAAGTTGTTACTTCGAATCCACATGTTTCAAGCTTTATGAGCTTATCTGCATCTGTAAGTCCAAAGCTCTTTAAAATATCCAGTCTCTTTCCTTCATAATCCTCCCATAAGCAGGAATGAAGCTCTATTGCATGCGGGAACTTGCTATATTGTAAAACGCACACTTCATTCTTGGAATGTTCTTCATTAATCACATAGCCTGCGTTCACAAGAACCTCTATCGCTTTCTCTCGATATTCATAATTTACAAAAATATCTGTATCACAAGAGCTTCTCTGAACATATTGTGGATACAAATCTGCAAGAACACAGCCCTTAAATATTACGAATGGGAGCTTATTCTCTTTTGCAAGTGCAAGAACATTTCGTATACATTTATATTTTTCATATTCGTAGATTACCTTATTAATGCCTATCTTTTGTGCTATATTTTCTTCTTTACGATAAACAGCATACTCATATATATTCGCATCCAATAAAAAAAGTTGACCATTTCTTTTTGCTCTTTCCCGAATCTGTTTACTTTCAATATCTTGATACTTCGCTAATATTTGCTCTTCCAATTGTTCCTTTTTAATAGCACATCGTAATAAATACATGTACAATTCCCATTCTTTTGTAATATTACTCCGTTCTTCTGACATTTTCTCACTCTCTCCCACTCTCGATAAACCTTTCGTAATGATTCACTTCCAGCACCATTACGTTATAAAAATCCATCTATCACTATATTAAGTATAACGAATATTCTGTCAAAACACAATGGTGAATACAACAGAAAAAAGCGTAAGCAATGCCTACGCTTTCATATTTTTCTGTTATCTCAAAAAATTAGCTAAGAACGTCTTCTTTCTCACCTGATGGAGTTTCCCATCTATCCTTATCTTCGTTCCACCATACTTCGCCATCCTGTGTCTTGTTATACTTAGGACCACCTGCTGTTGCAGTAATCTCTAATGTTTCCATTGTAGCATTTTCCCATGTCTTTTTCATAGTAATCATTTCCTTTCAAATTTAATTCTTTTATATCATATCATCTTTCATCCCTTTTTCAAGCTTTCTAACAAAATTGTTATAAATAAACATCTGTTCTGTTTAGCTATAAAAATCTTCCATCCGCCTTTCTCTTGATTATATAATCAAGTGTCATTGCCGTATAAGCAAGTCTAAGGATTTCAAAGTTCTTATCCGGAGCATCAAAGCTTTTTAATTTTTCTAATTCTTCCATTGCTTTCTCTACATCAATATACTGTGAAGCAACAGGATGATTAAATATAGACTGCATCTCCTCATATACACGCTTACCTGCCTTCTGCATTCGTATTACGGTATCAGCACTTTGCAAACCATAATGTCCCGGTTTTGTCACATGCACCGGTAACTCATTCGATAAATATTTTCGTACCATTCGCCTTGTTATTCCTTGACTCGAATAGCAGGCTACGGGATAACTCATACAAAGTTCTATTAACCTCTTATCCATAGTCGGATCTCTTAATATAACTCCTGTTGCCAGGGAATGCCTGGTTTGTGTTTCTCCTATCTGATAAAAAACTTTCTCATTCTTGATTAACTCTTTGGCTTTCTTGACATTATAAGATGCAAGCGCATATTTTTCATAATCCTCTTGAAAACGCTCTTCGAAATGATATTTTTTTATTAAGTCTCTTTTTACCAAAGAGTTTTCAAATACGCTTTCTATTTCCATAATATCTTTTTTCTTGAAACTGTCTCTCCATAATTGACTTGCTATTTTTACTGCTTTTCTTTTACTCACTCCGTATCTTTTACTATTTCCAATACATTCCTTAATAAAAGTAATCCAATGAAATTTTCGTATCAATTCATATTGATACACATCCGGAAAGCTATTTGATATCGTTACGTTACCGTACCCCCCCGTCAACATCATTCGTACTCCCATATCAAAGGATTTCTTCATTCCCTCTTTTATCCAGAGTAAGTTCTGCATGGATTTATACGGTATCTCCATTACTTTTAATTCTTCGATTCTATCATCCCAACTATTCCGATCTGCTAAATCCATGAATTTACAATCAATTTTATATCCTTTTTTCGCAAGAAATTCTTGTGTTTTTAATACCGCCTGACTTTCATCCGTAACATAATAATCACTCAATTTACTTGTGAAATCTCTTTCCGGAACTGAAGTAAACGAGGTCAGTTTCTTCCCTGTTTCAGTCATTTCCTTCGCTGCAAAACATGCTACTGATGTTGAATCCATTCCTCCACTTAACAGCATGGTCATGTTATCATTTCGAAGCAAACATTTCACACATGTACGAAAAAGCTCCTTAAATTTCACTTCATATTCTTGATCCGTCTTAAACTTAATATTCTTTACGGTTGGATTCCAATAACATACCTTGTCCATTTTGTCTGCTGTTATCTTAATATAGTGTGAAGCCGGAACTCTATATATTTCTGCATAAGGTGTTTCTTCATATGATAGCGCCATTGCCATATTATCCATTGCAAGAAAATCTGTTATCCAAGTATCATTTACTTCCTTTGCGCCGGTTGCCTTTACAATAGGCTCTATCAGCGTTGAAAAATAAATGGTATCTCCTTGTATATGATAATGAAGACTTCTTGTCCCAGTTGCATCCGCAACAAGAAACAGTTCCTTTTTATTCTTATCATAATATACAAAAGAATAAGCGCCTAATAACTCATTTAGGCATGCTTCCTTGTATCTATGAAACATTTCAAATATTATCTTTCCATCCGAAATGCTTCCATCATCTTCTGAAATCCCTAAGCGTTTTAGCAATTCTTCCCTATTATCCAAAACAACATCTGCTGTAAAATATATTCCATTTTCCATATCAATTATTGGTAGTTGCTCTTCACATGCCTCCGGCGTAAAGTATTGAATTCCACAGCCAATGCCTATTTTCTCTTCCGAAAAAAATTCTACTCTATCTATGACACAATGGTTATATGCACTTCTTAGCTTTTCTTCTTTTTCCTCAATATTTATCATTCTATCCTGAGTAATCACACCCCATATTGCTGACATATATCTCATCCTCTCTCAATATACAAATAAAAACAACTCTACTTTATCATGTTTAATGCATTAACGCAAATAAATCATTTTCTATAGAGTTGTTTTCTATTTATTTTCTATTTATTTATATTGACTGTTACCTTTTTTCCGCTCGTATTCATATAATACCATGTGCCATTTTCATAACACAATTCTCCTACGATATCATGCACCTTCCAATTGGTATATGATGTATCTGTTGATACCGTTCCTTCCCATCCATAATGTCTGTTATTACCGCCTGCCAAATACTCCGCATCTGTTCTTAATAAAAATGTATGTGATACTTTTCCAGCTATTGAGGTTCTTGTATCAGCCCATGTCGGATCTGCATGATACCATTTTCCATTCACTTTTACCTTCACCCAAGAATGAGACATTTTCGATGAACTTACTAATCCACTTTCCACACCCATTTCCTGAAGTAACAGTACCATTGCTTTTGCATAGCCCGTACAAACCGCCTTACCTTCTACTAGTGCGCCACCGGCAATATAGCAAAGACGATCTCCCACTTGATAAGAACAATGGGTCACTACATAATCATGTGCTAATATTGTTTTCTCTAATTCTGTCATCCCTTTAGACTTATTAACTAGATTTTCAACGATTTTTTTCAGACTCTGATATCGTTTCAAATAACCCGAATCTATATTTTCTATTTTTAATGTAAGAACACGGCCAGCACTATCTTTTGTTGTGCTATAATACATATTTACACAACTTGCGTATGCAATTCTTCCTTCATTTTCAACTACTTCGTTATATAATTGGCTTACTTTTTCCCAATGATATCCGTACTTTGAAAAATCATGTGCCTTTGTATCTCCTGTTGTTAGCAAGGTAAGCAATTCTTTCTTAAATGTTTCTTCATTTCTAACGCTTGGAGCCGTCGCATTAGAAGACGATCCATACACTGGCTTACTTACTATTTCTCCAAAAATAATATTTCCACTTGAAGCATCTTCTTTTTTTTCTTCTTCAATTGCTGTACAAGTTCCACTATAGTAAACATATTTCTTATTTACTGCCTCATACATGCAAGTCTTATTATTTTTGTCTAATGCCGGAAGATACTCTGCAATCAAAGTACCTTTATCATTCCATACGCGAAAACTTGCAATTGTTCCTAAAAAATTTCCAAATGTTAACGCCGATGTACCTTTTATTGTCTGATAGGTTGCATTTTGCTTCTTTACATCATTCACGTAAGTCACGTTTTTCTTCTGTAAAACAACAATTTCTTCATTAACCTTTGGAACATAAACTTTATCATTGTACCATCCATGCTTTGCATATAAACCATTTGTAGCTTCATTTCTTAAGGTATGTACATTAGATGTATATAGATTTCGATATTGATTCAATGCAGACAGTGTAAAAGCGATTTCAACCGAATAATCCTGATTCAGCTTGATATTCGTGTCAAATGTACCACCATTTAACTTCAATCCATCTACATATTTGACTGCTCCTGAACTACTACTTGTGTTCTGTCCAAGTTCTACACTGTCACTTGCTTCTACTTTTATATTGGTATCACTGCCTGTCGTTGTTCCTGTAGAAGAGCCTGTATTTGTACCCGAAGATGTCTCTGTTTTGTCAACGTTCTTTCCCGCTGTGCAAGATCCGGAATAATACTTATATTTTCCAGTAACCTTGTCATACATACATGGCTTCTTATTTCCATCTAATGCCGGAATATAATCTGCTACGAGTGTACCACCACTGTTCCAAATCTTAAATTCTTTGATAGCTCCTTTAAAATCACCGAATTTCAGTGTTTCCTTTGATGTTATATTTTGCAACGTAGCTGTTAAAATTTTATACCCATTTATATATGTAGTATTCTTCTTTTGCAATATAGTGACATCCTTATTCACTGCTGGTGCAAAAACCTTTTCGTTGTACCATCCATGTTTGATATATAAACCCCTTGACGCTTCATTTCTCAAAGTATATGCATCAGAATAAAATAAATTCTTATATTGTGTTAATGTAGAAAGTGAAAATGTCATCTGAAGCGAATATGCTTGATTAATCTTAATCCCTGTATCAAAATTTCCACCTGACAAGATAATACTTTTCAATTCTGTAGGTGTTGATGCTGCCTGTACGGTAGGTATTCCTGACATCACCTGTGTTACAAGCAATACACATAATAAAAAGTTACAAATGGTTCTCTTTAGCTTTGGCATATTATTTCCTCCTTGATTCATGCCTGAATCCAAGGATTTGTATTTGATAAAAAAAAACCCTTCATAATTGTGAGGGACTTTTACCAAATCATCCCTGGCAACCGGCTGTCATTGTAACACTTATGAAATAATATTTCAATAGTTTTTTCAAACTTTTGTAATATTTACATAAATTTTACTTTAGACCCTATGGCTTTGCGTCCTCATCTTTCGATAAGTTTGCCTTTTTCAGTTACTTGCTTATAATATTATTATATTAACAAACTTCTTTTTTGTATGTAGGAAAATGGTACTGAAAACACGTTTTTCGTATGCTTTTCTAACAATTTTATCAATATGCAAAAAAAGAGTACTCTTTCAAGCACTCTTTTTCACTGTTATGTATAATATCATTCCTCATATGCACAGTATATGCATAGCTTCTGCTTATAAAATAGTAATGCTAAAAATTCGCATATATGAAAGGATTGCTATATGCATATGACATTGCTAATATTAGCCCTATCACGGTAAACAAAAATACCATATTACGAAATTTCGCTAAATCCTTAATAATATAATATCCTTTTATTTCATAAAATTCCCTTTGCTTACTCTTGTTCTTAACAACCGCCACCATTGTTGCAAAGAATACTACCAGTAATACTACAATAGCCCAAGTGGAATAAAATGCTACCCCATCACTCCAAGTAACAATTCTTATCAGCAATCTTTTTATTACGTTCAGATCTGATATTCGGAAAAAGATCCAACAGAAATTTGCATATAGAAAAGTGCAAATAACACCAACGACATAGCCTGCTTTCGTTGGAACATAATCTTTTCCTATGCCTTTTATCTTCATATAATGCTTATGTATACACAATGCCACACCATGAAGCAAGCCCCATAGTACAAAATTCCATCCAGCACCATGCCACAGGCCGCCTATAGCCATCGTAAGGACAAGATTTATTAATGTCCTTGCATAACCTTTCCGATTGCCTCCTAAGGAAATGTATAAGTATCTCATAAGCCATTCCGACAATGTAATATGCCATCTTTTCCAAAATTCCGTAACATTTCTTGAGAGATAAGGCAAATTGAAATTTTTCGGCATATCATAGCCTAAACACTTTGAACAGCCAATCGCAAGGTCTGAATAACCCGAAAAATCCAAATAAATCTGCATTCCATATCCCAGCACAGCCAGCACTAGAGTTGGCGCATTATACATTTCCACATTCGAATATACAGCATCTACAAAAACGGCTATATTATCTGATAATACATTTTTCTTTACAAGGCCAAAAACAATAATCTGAAATCCTTCTGATAGACTAGCAAGCGTAATCCTTCTATTCTGCTTTATCTGTTCAAAAAAACTATCTGCTGCAATAATCGGTCCCGCCGTAAACTTTGGGAAAAATATCATATACAACAATACATATAAAAAGTTCTTCTCTGCTGTATATTTTTTACGATACACATCCATCATATAGCCTATCGCAGAAAATGAATAAAACGAGATTCCTATTGGAAGGATTAGCTCTATTCGTTTTACGGAAAGTCCAAAAAAGTTGAATGTATCTGCGAAAAAACCATAATACTTAAAAATCCCTAAACATATTAATACTACCGTTTCTCCTAATATAATCCAGCTTTTCTTTTCTGTTTTTTCAATTTGGATGGATATAAAATATACAAATACTGCTTCTGATATTACAATAGCCGCAAAACGCCAATCCTGCCATCCACAGAAAATAGCACTTACAATTACAAGAACTATACTTTTACTTTGCATTGAGACGCTCTGGCTAAACTTATCTAAACTCATCATTACCAAAATACATGTTATAAATAAAATATAAAACGCTATGCTTGTAAAACTCACTTTTCTCCACCCATTTCTTCTGTCATTATCCTTTGATATAGCTTCTCCGCTATCATCTGATGTCCGTATCGATTTAAATGTCCTTCTCCCATTTCTGTATTTTCAAAACCTCTTGGGAGAATATAGTCCTGCTTATATGCAGATAAAAATGACTCCTCCATGCTTACCATACAAATCTCATTTTCTTCACATAGTCTCTGCCATATTTCAAAATACTCATCATTTGTATCTGTATATGCTGTGCCATCTTTTCCTACCATTACATTGGGATGATATAAAAAAACTAGTTGTACTCCATAACGCTCAGCTACTTCTTTTGCTTTTTGCATAGTACTCGTTAATTGTTTTATATATTCTTTCTTATCTTCTGTTTGTACTTTCTCTACCACCTCTTTTGTACTTTTATTGTCACTCATCATGTTTTTCATCTGACTCATAGCAATCTGAAAATACGGCACCTTTTTCAACATCCCCATCACAGGAGAAACTACCTCTCCAGCTTTACCATATTCGTCATGATTGAGTTTTTCTAGCTTATCAGTATCAAATTTTGAATAAAAGCTTTCTATGACCACATACTGTGATGGACGAAATTCCTCTAATGCACTTTCCAAATTTCGCATACAATAATACCATTCATGTCCATACATGCCAATATTATACGCTGTCATTTCTAATGACGACTGCAGACTTTCATTCAAAATCGCAACATAATTCTCTTCCGGAAACACATTATAACCTAAGGAATGAGAAGACCCCATACAAAGAACATTTATCTCTGAAGGAATACTCATATTATTGTAACCATTTGCATCAATTTGCGTTCTTCCAAAGCCTTCTCTCATATTATATCCGCAAAATCCTGCGGGGAGCTTATAATCCGTTGAACCTGACTCACAGGTTATATTATATGGAACAAAATAATAAAAATATGTTGCAATATTTAGTATAAAAAATGCTACAATACCCGCAACTACTACTTTAAAAAACCACTTAACAATCTTTGCTTGCCTTTTCATGATGTCTCCTACCTATTGACTGCCAGTTTTCTGCTTCACATATTTTTTACCAAAATTATACGATTCTTCTCAATCAAATACATGAAATTATTTTTTTCAGTTCTGTATACTTTTCCAAAATATCCAAATTACTATAATAACAGTTTTTCTTTTCTAATATTTGTGGAACAATCTGAGCTATGTCATCTATTTTCTCTACATATTTAACATATTGACACTCTCTTATCCACTGATAGATTCCTTTTACTTTTCCATTTGTATTTCCAAGAGCAATGCAAGGCGTTCCGGCTAACATCGCAAATACCATTCCATGTAATCTATCTGTTACTATCAGCTTTGCAGATGCAAACTGTTCCAGTTTCTGGCCAACAACCGTATTTCGCTCTTCTCTATCTATAGTCTTATCAATAACTGTATCTGTATGTTCTATTTCATCCCCGAAATAGAATTTCAATATTGATAAAATCTGTTCATTATCCGACTCAGATAACGCTTTTTCACAATCGCAACGAAGACATGTTATTACTCCTCTCCGCTCTTTACTATGTGATATCTCAGTCCTATATCCCAATACCATATCAGGCACACTTAATACCCTTGCATTAGGAAATAACTGCTTTCCCATTTCATAAGAAGCCATTTCTCTTGCGCATATGATTAAATCTTTATGCGCGTTATATATTTCTATACTTTCCTGCTTTACCTGATTTCCCCATTCGGTATCCTCAAAGGTAATCGTCTGCGGAAGAATAACAATCCTATTATTCGGATAGTTCTTGATAACTCCTCTAAGCATTTCTTCTTCATTAAACCACAATGTACCGATAAATCCACCACCATGAATAAAAATAGGTCTATTTCCTATCCATTTTTTAAACCATTTTGCTTTATACATGATAACGGAAGGAATTTCGATAATTGCTTTTTCTTTATCACACTCTGCAAATAACTGATACTCTGCTAATGCGATAGCTTGGTCTCCAAGATTTCCATGTTGCGGTGTTCCTACTAAAATGAAATAGTTCCCGGAAAACAACGTTCTTGCATTTTGAAGTAACCAGACTAAGTATCTTGCTATATATCCAAATATGCTCCATACAACTGCATAATAAATCCTTTTCATTGTTTTTGTATCCTCTCTTAAACTGCTATCTTAACATTACTATCAGCTTCTTAACAAGCCGTAGCATGGAAAGTCCTATATCCAACAGCATTGCATTTTTATATCTGTAAAAAAATACAATATATTTTTTTACTATATTATATGGTTTTTCTTTCATAATAGAGTCATATAACTCTAGCCCAAAGAATCGTTTAAGGTTTTCTTTTCTCTCTTTCATATGAACATGGCTATCCACATGATACATATTGTATATTACTTGGACACACATCGTCCCATAATAACTTCTTTCTTCTGCCACCTGCATAAACCCTGGTGCTCTTTGTTCTATCTGCTTATGTAACTGCCAGATTCTTTCTACTGTATAATCCATTTCTGGAACATATTTATTTGATAAGGATATCTCTGCACTTTCCCTATAATTATATAAACAATTCTCTTCTAAAACTATTTTATTAACATGCATCAGATATTCACATAAAAATAAAGTATCTTCTCCAAAATGTACATCCTTACGAAACGATAACTCATTTTCCAAGATAATACTTTTTTTATATAATTTATCCCAAATATAATTGTATGACATGTAAGTCATTGCATCTTTATCCACTCCAACTGTCTTGACTGCATGTCCTACTACATTCTTTTGCACACTTCTCTCTTGTTCACAGTTCCTGGCATAATTAAACATCACAATGTCCGGTTCTTCCTTTAATACCCATTCATACATAACAGAAAGTGTATTTTTTTCTATCCAATCATCAGAGTCAACAAAGAAAATATAATTTCCTCTTGCATGCTCTATCCCCAAATTGCGTGCCGTTGCAACCCCTTGATTGCTTTGATCCACAACTGTTACTCTTTCGCACTTTTTTTCATACTCTCTCATGATAGACAAACTAGAATCTGTAGAACCGTCATTGACTAATATAATCTCATATTCGCACGATTTTACCTCTTGATTCACCAAGCTATCTATACATTGATTAATATACTTTTCTGCATTGTACACTGGTACAATTATCGAAAATACGCAGTTCATCTATAACTCCTCTTCTACAACCTTCTAGATTTTTCACACTATCTTTCTTTCATGTTCACAATTGTATAATATAAAGCCGGGCTTATATAGTACACTAAATATCCTACACCTGGCACTGTCTTACCAAAATCAGAATATTTCGTCCTATAAAAAGCCAATAACTCTTTTGATTTCTCTTTGCTTATTTTTCTGAGTTTCTTATTTCGCTCTATAATTCTATCCAAATATAACTTAGCATTCTTTTGTTCTAATCCTTCTATTCCTCTCTGTTGGAAAAAATTTAAGCGAGCCTCATATGCTTCATATATATCCCTATTAGCCAGATAGTTTTCATTCGTTGTTATACTATTTTCATTATAAAAATAATAGTATAATGCTTTTTCCAATAAAATTACTTTACTAGCATTACACATAATTTTATATGTAGTAAACTCATCTTCATTAATTTTCCCCACCGGATACCTAATATCAGCAAGAACCGTACGTCTGTAAAGCTTATTCCATGCAACAGTATACACTTCGCCATCTGCACCATACAGATTATCCAAGGCATCCATTTTTTTCATCTCTTTTACATTTGAAATACTTTGCTCATCATCACATGCTGCTAACTCACCACTAAATCTTGTATATCTGCATATTGCAATATCTGCATCTCTCTTCATCATTTCCGTTAACAGCATCTCATACATCTTATCTGATACGTAATCATCTGAATCTACAAATCCAATATAATCCCCAGTTGCAATTTCCAAGCCGGAATTTCTTGCTCCTGAAAGACCACTGTTACTCTGATGAATTACTTTAATTCTCTCATCTTCCTGCGCATAACCATCACACATCATCGGGCAAGAATCCGGTGAACCATCATCCACTAAAATAATTTCTAAGTTATTATAAGTCTGCTTGCGCAAAGATTCTACACACCTGTTCAAATATTTTTCTACCTTATACACAGGTACTATAACACTGATAAGCGGTTTTTGTTTACTACATTCTGACATTTTTGCTCCCTCACTACTTCGTAACACTATCTATTTGGTCTAATAATTTATCCGATACTCCACTTCGAACCTTACGGCAAAACAATTCATCCAAACTCATCAGTTTATCATAATCCTTTTCCGTAAACGTCACAACACCTTCATCCGGGAATTCAAAATAGTGAATATTTCGCCAATTCACAAGCCATCTTTGAACGGGCTCATCATATTTCACACATTTTGTTTTAAATGCCGAATTATGCACTATGGTATGAAAATATTCTTCATCAGGGAATTTGATATGTTTCATACGCTGATCAAACTTCGGATGTTTTTTTCTGAATTCTACCATATATTCTGCACATTCTCTAGTTACAGCCCATTGTGCTGTTCCATAATATAACTCTATTTCTTTTCCATTTTCTTTATGTACACCATTAAAACCTATTGTAGAGATGCTTTTTAATGCATTGATACCATCCCATAGAAGCTTTACTGGTTTTGAATGCTGTGTAAGATAAAAATCCTTGTCTCTTGAATTATAGATTTTGTACTTTTCAGCATAGTGCCAGTCCTTTGTTTGAGCAATACGACATCCTCTAATATATTCTGTTCCTTGGTTCTTCTCAAAAAACGCTTCTATATACTGATTGGACTTGATTGGATAATCCAAATTCTGCATGGTAACTACATAGTCATACTGTCTTGGACTTGCTAATGCCTCTTCCAACAATGCATACGTTGCCAAAATTGCATGATAACCTCCCCAATAGACCTTGTGCCTATTTTCAAGGAAAAATACCTGTTTATTATCCTTAAGCAATTCCTGAAATGGTGCGATATCAGACTTCGCATCCACATGGATATACATATCAAAATTGGGATTTTCTGTTAACTTATTCGCTACTCTTGCCACAATCTTTGGATCCGTATGGCATAGATTCAAAAATGCAATTCTCATTCTTCTTAGCTCCTGCTAAATTCATAATGTACCAGATGCAAAAGTGTTGTTGCAAAAAACAACATTCCATACATCTTTTTCTTTAATAATAAAAACGGAATTTTCTTAACCTGAAGCTTACACTGTATATGATAGTCTCTAACCGACTTTTCAACCTCCGGAAGCATCGCATAGCTAAGATACAACTGATATCTCTCACGATAACTATGGCCTTCTATCTTTTTTGACAATAAAAATGCCATCTCAATTGCAGACATTACTACAGTGCCTCTCCATGTAGCATCGATATCGATATTGCGACGCTTTTTGATATCCGCTGTGAGTTCCAGTCTTGCAGAAAGTTGATGCAACTTTCCTTCTAGTTTCTGCAACGGCTTTTTCTCATACACAAAAATAGTAGATGTCTCACGTGTTACCAGATAGTAATAACACTTTTGTTGTATATAACACCTTTTTGCAAAACTAAGATAGGTTGCAATAAAGAGCGTATCTTCACCAACTTTAAGATTTGGAATAAAACGGATATTGTTTTCTTTAATGATTCTTGCACTGGTCATCGTTCTCCATAATGCCGGATTCTCTACATATAATGCATCAGGCTTATGATTTAACCAATCATTAATCTTATCACATGATAATCCGATAAAAGCAGGAAGGACTTCTTTCACAATAACATCGTTTTCATAAATCGCCTGCTCAAATCTTGGATAACAAGTTTCCTTTACTTTTCCATCTTCATATCTGTGGTATCCATAAACAACTGTATCAGCCTGTTGTTCTTTTGCAACCTTATACAACTCTTCCATCGTATAAGGCTCCATAAAATCATCACCATCGAAAAAAAGAAAATACTCTCCACTTGCCACTTCGATTCCTGTGTTTCTGGCAACGGAAACGCCTTCATTCTCTTTATGGATAATTCTTATTCTTGCATCCTTTGCTGCATATTCATCACATACATCTGCTGTACGATCCGTAGAACCATCATTTACAACGATAACTTCATAATCCTGAAAAGTCTGTGCCAAAATGCTATCCAGACATTTTCCCAAATAATTCTCAATATTATATACTGGTATTACTACACTCAACGCTACACTCATGTTGTTCTCCTGACTTCCCTTGCTTCTTTAATCTCTGCTTCTCTTCATACATCTCATACATTCGCTTCCCAACAAACAAGATTGGAAAACAAAGTACCGCATTGATTGCATACTGTTCCATGATTGCATAAAAAGAATAACCGATCAAAAGCATATTCTCCACATTTCTTGTTATATCACGTTTTTTATCTTTCCCTACAATCACAAACGCTAATGAAAAAATAGGTAAAAATACTGCACCATAATACACTAATAAATAGATATAAGAATTGTCAAATACTAATGTATCCACCCAAAATCCTTCAAAAAACGTCGTTTCTGGTAAATGCACTCTCTTGTTTCCTAGCCATGCAATCCCAAAATTTTCATATACAAACGACCCAAAGATAAGTCTTCCTGTAAAAAAATCATTCAGCCACAAATACATTTGCTTTAAAGGAGCCGGCATAGAGGTAAAGCCGATCGTAATTATACTAAAAAAGACAGAACAAAAAGCAAACAAATACTGTGAACCAAATTTTAATATGCCATACATTCTTTCTGGCGCTGCTCTTTCCAATAAAAATCCTAAGAGACAAATGCTCATCACTATCAAACTTGTATTAGAATCTGTGAACATATAAACAATATAATTTATTCCCCAAATTATAAGCAAATCTCTTTTTCTTAACTGGTCATAAAATGCATAGGTAAATTCTAACAATGCCCATCCCACATACATGGAGAAGGTATTCGCATGTCCCATATAAAAATAATGTCTGCGTACACCGTCTCGATACACATAATCTATCTCTTCCGGCGAAATAATTGCTGTAACGATATAAGGAAATACATGTAATAATATCATAATTAGCTTGATTACAGAAGTAGTTCGAAAAACCTTCTTCAAATCAACATCTTGCCCTGCTGCCACCCCACAAAAAGTAAATAGCAGGAAGAAATAATTCATTTTAAAAGAAATTAATGCAAACAATATTCCTATAATTCCAATTCCCAAAAGCATCGGCTTCGTAAATCTCTGTAGCAAAAATTTCCAGCCTATACATCCAAAAAAGATTAGCAGAAATAATGTATCCAACCATTCTGGCCTTTGAAACAAGGATGACGAATCCAGAATCAATTTAATCGATAAATCAACAAATGCCACTGTATATAGTTGTTGCTGCAATACCTTCTTTTCTTTCACTGTATTCTTCCTTCCTTGCATATTCTGTATTTTACAATTTCGCTTTTAATCCAAAATATCCCTTTAATATACCTATCTTTTTCTTCTTTAACAACCGATACTCCAACTTTTTCATTTTGGAATATATCTGTTCTTCCTTTACACTTTCCAAAATTTCTTTTACTGTCTCATTTTCTAATGCATCTTTATAGATTTCTATCAATTGTTTTCCATTATATATACCTGCATACTCACGAAACAGATTCGTAATCACTCTAAGATAATATACTTCCATTTGACCGTTAAGCTCTTGGTCCGCATATTTTTCTACTGCTGCCTTATTATACTCATACAATATCTTGGTAAAATCCAATCTCTGTTTCATCGTATAACTTCTCATGGCACTTCCCGCTCTCTGCAAATAAAATAAAATCATTTCCTTGCTCATATAACAACTCTGACAATGCGCAAAATACTCTGCTACAAACAGAAAATCCTCACCAATCGGTAAGTCGCTACGAAAGCGGATGTTATTTTCCTCAATCAACTCTCTTAAAAACAGCTTTCCCCAACATGTATTGAAATCCGATGATGCATACATAAGGTTCCTTGCTTGTCTCATTTCTGTCGAAACAACTTCTTCAATTGGGAGAGGCTGTGGTATTATTTTCCCATTTTCATATAGGGTCAGATAACTAAATGCTACGTAATCACCATATCCCTTTTTTACAGCCGGAATAATATGCTCCCATGCATCTGCACAGAACCGATCATCTGCATCAAGAAACATGATATACTTTCCACTTGCGTGCTCCAAACCATAATTTCTTGTATCGGAAACCCCACTATTTTCTTTGTTCCATAATACGATTCTTGTATCACGCTCCTGATACCGATGAATAATCTCCGCCGTATCATCCTTTGAACCATCATTTACGACAATACACTCCATCGCAATCTCATCCTTTGGACAAGTTATGACTCCTCTAAGACATGAAGCAATATAGTCCTTTGAATTGTATGTCGGTATAATTATACTCAAATCCATACTGTAATTACCCTTTTCCTATCTTTAACGTAATGCAAATACTGCTGAAAAGATTTTATATGTTACTTTATTTATACAGCGCATATATAATCCTCTCTTTGTTTTCAATTGTTTTAAATACTTATTTTTATGCCAATTCGGAAAATTCTTCTGCAAAGTATCCCAATTTTTCTGTAAGGCCTCTTCACGTTCCTTTTTATCAGCTATATGACACATTCTAGAAAAAGAACTGCATAAAAGAATTCTCGTATAGAAAAATTCTAATGCTTCCTTATATTCCTCATACCAATTCTGTTCAACATAGTAATCTTTGATGTGTTGTAGTACCTTCAGAATATCTAATGTCTTTAATGTTTGCTTATTATTTATCGAATCCCCTCGCTGAACATAGTAGATAGATGCTGCATCCACATACGAATACTTTCCAATATGAGGAACCAGCTTTACAAAGAATTCTACATCTTCATAGATACATCCCTTCGGAAATACAATCCCTGTATTCTGAAGCCATTCTCTTCGATATATCTTATTCCATACTACACTGCGTCCCATCATTAGCATCTGCTTCTTATCCTGAATGCGCTCTCCCACTTCCGTATCTATTGTTCCATCCGGAAATACGTGATGTAAATCGCATTCTACAATATCACTATTTTCTTCCTTCGCCTTTACATAAAGCTTTTCATACATGTCAATATCCACATAATCATCAGAATCTACAAATCCTATGTACTCTCCCGTTGCATACGAAATACCATAATTCCTTGCATCCGAAAGTCCTCCATTCGGCTTTGTAAGACTGATAATCTGTGGATATTTACATGCAAAGGAATCAATAATTTCTGCTGAATGATCTGTAGCTCCATCATTTACTACGATAATCTCTATATCCTGCAATGTTTGCTTTACCAATGTATCCAAACATTTAGCCAAATATTTTTCAACATTATATACAGGTACAATTATACTTACCTTTGCCATTTATTCATCCTCCCAATGCCTTTACTTTTTTGTAAAAACACTTACTCGATATATGGAATAATACCTAGTATCTCCTCTTCATCGTCCTCCAGGCACTGTTCCACACTCTTTATCTTATTAGAGAAAATAATACCTCCTACGATAATCATAATACTTATTGCAACGCCTGCTATTGCAAACAATACAATTGTTTTTATCATTCCTTTTAATCCATTGCTTGATAAACGAACTTCGTCCGCTTCATCTAACATCTGTATCTTATTATCTGCGGTTATTGACTGTATTTCCATAACAAATGCCTGTGCCACCGCATTTGCAATCTTCAAGGCTGACATTGGATTGTCTGAAAATGCCGCAATTGTCATTATCGTTGAAGATTTATTGTATGAAGTCTTTATAGCATTTCTAATATAGTCTGCTGTAATACCAGCTTCCCCTATCATAGCTTCTGCTCTCTCACACACTTTTTTACTTTGTATAATATCCGAATACCCTGACAACGCAGATGTTGCAATCGATATTTCCTGTGTTGTAGTTCCGTACACTGTATATACTGTAGCTTCTGCATAATAGGTATTGGTTACATTCTGCCATGATGCATAGAGAATTCCTATCAAAAAGAATAGCAGTGTTACCATTGCAATTAAGAATTTGTTTTTCCACATTTGAACAACTGATATTCTAATATAATCCTGCAATTTCATTTCTTCCTGCATTTCTTTTATCTCCTTCTCTTCTTTATCACAATCAGAATCACAATTGCAACTATTACAATTGCTGCTAATATCACGAAGGTCATACCATCGACCCCTTTGTCAACTGCTACTGTACCTTCTTGATTTAACTCAGCATTAGCTTCCACTACCTGAACATTATCACTAAAAATGTTTGTTCTATATGATTCTCCTTTTTCATCTTCATATACAAAATAGTAAGAAAAAACAATATCACCTGCCTGTTGACAATCCAAATACACCTCTGTCGTGCTCTTTTCTCCGCCTCCAATGCTATACAAATTTGTATCTGTCCATGTATCGTTTACTAATGTTTTCAATATAACATTATAAAGACTTTCTGAGCCTGTATTCTCATAGGTAAGGCTTATTCTTGCTTTTGTTCCTTTTGAAACAGACTTTGGAACTGTAGATGCAACAACATTTAAATCTCCTACCAGTCTTACCGGTAAAGATATCTCTATGTCATTATCCTGCTTCTCAATAAAATAATTATCATTGTATGAAACATTAAATTGTAAAGGTATTACATCTACTGAAATATCATCTGCCGCTTTTAAAGGTATTTTGATTTCTGTATTTTTTCTTGCGTATATCCTATTCACAAAAGCCTGATTTGTCCCACCGTACACAGGATATACAGACTTTGAAATATCCTCCATAGTAATCACTACGTTATAAACATCATAAAACTGACTTGTATTTCTTAACGTCAATGTAAGTTCAAATTCCTGTCCCGGGATTACCTCATCTTCACTTATGGCATATGATTCAATAATAACTCTTGGATTTTCCTCTCCGGTCGCATTTGCAGTTATTGGATTCATTCCTATTGCTACAACTACAAAACATAGCATCAGAAAAGCTTTTACGATTTTTTTCATATCATTCGCCCCTATTTTCTCTTTTTATCCTTACTGGTTTTATCTATATTGGTTTTATCAGAATTTGTTTTATCTTCACTTGTTTTGACTGTATCTTCTTTATCTGTACTTGACTTTTTCTTACAATTATTAAGATGATTTACAATATCCTTTACAGGAACTTTTTCAAAAAAGCTGCTTTCTTTTTCATTTTCGCCATTGTTAGTATTTTCACGTATTTTTTTCATATCTTTGGCATGTTTCTTTACGAGGAGGTCCTTACGGAAATAGTCGTAATTCTTAACATAATGTCTATATTCCGGTAATTCCAACTTATTCAAAATAAGTCCTAGATATTTATCTTTGCATGCCTTAACTTTACTCTTAGCAGAGTCAAGCTGTTGTTTACTTGTTTCATTCACTGCTGCAACAAGAATAACATCATCTACAACAGACATCATAATACCTGCATCCGGTACTATTTCAATAGACGGAAAATCATAAATAACAAAATCATATTCGTCATTTAACTCTCCTACCAGTGTCTCCATCTCTTTTGTACAAAGCAGTCTAACCGGACTTCCTACATTATTACCACATGGAATGTAATATAGCTTATCAATATCAGTTGCAAATATTGGCTTTTCACCTTGCTTCATCAAATAATCAGATAGCCCATTGTTTACTTCCTGATTTAATCGCTTATATGTCATCCCTTTTCTGATGTCACAATCTACCAGTACTGTCTTCCACCCAGCATTTGCCAAAGCTACTGCCATATTAATTGCTGTATGTGTAGTTCCACAACCTGCACTACAGCCAGTCAATAAAAACGAACGATGGTTCTTCTCTCTTTTTCTTTGATACACCTTTACGATAACTTTATCTATCGCATCTCTCACAATTTGGCTATCACTTTGATAAATCTCTATCTTTGGTTCCATGTCATAAATCCTTTCCTAATTTTTCTTTAGATAATCACTAATAATACCTACTATCTTTTCTCGTTGCGAAACATAGGTTGCAAAAGGGAATGTTTTACATTTATCCAAAAGTTCCAGCAAGTCGTCTTCCTCATTACAACTCAAAACATATTTCTTTTTAGAAAAAGCATATGCGATTTCCGTTTGATGGTCATCGATATGCTCTCTATACTTTGCTAGCCTTGGATATACGATAACCGGTTTTTTCGCATTCAACGCACTAATAATAGACCCAACACCACTATGGGAGATAACTACATCTGCCTTTTGAATCATAGAGTCAAATTCTTCCTTATTCAAAAACTCTACGTATTCATACCGTTTTGGTAAATAATCAGAATATCCTATCTGTGCAACAATCCTATCCTCGATTAATCCCTTTTCTACGTACTGATCCAATGTTTTCAGCAATCTATTCAATTGAAATTTCTGTGTTCCCAATATCACAAAAATCATTTCTCTCGTCTCTCTCATCTCTTAATAATTACTAGAAAATACCGCCGCCATAAACAGCATCCGGTACAAATTGTAGCAACTCTTCCCATTGTACAATGTACAAATCAGCTACTTTTTTCATCAACTTACCAGTCAGTGAACTCCCATCCACTCGCGCAAAAGATTCTATAAATATAACCTTTTTCTTCATCGCTTTTCCTATCACACAAATAGGAAACGTTGCTAGCGCTCCTGTAGAAATAATACAGTCGGGTTGCTCTTCCTTTAGAATTTTCGCCGACTCAATAAATAATCTTATAAAATGCGTTAAAAACTTCTTTTCTTTGCGGTTAATCTGCCTTACATAATATACCTTATCACAGAAATCAAGCTCACTAAAACTACCTCTTTCTGTAAACAGAAAACAATCATAAGCATCTCTGATTTCTTTCAAACGAGATATTTCCTCTAGATGCCCTCCTGATGACGCTGCAAAACAAATTTTTTGTATCATCTCTCCACCTCATGAATTATTTCACTCTTCAATATTACGCTTTTTTCAGTTTACCACAAATAGTACTAACGTACAATTAAATATTTTTTTGTTTTTTCGTATTATTTTGGTATTTTTCACTAGTTTCTGTATAAACAATTTCTGTATTTTAACCAATTAAGCTTATTTTCTTCTCACAACATATTTATTTTTTTCTTCGTTTCTTATATAATTAATTAAAAAACACATTATAAAGTGAGGATTTACTATGAAAAACCATTTAATCCAAAGTCACCATTTTAAAATAACTAAAATCGTGCAGGCAGGAATTATTATTGCTACACTTGTAATATTCATTTTTTTACTTTTACTGAATTCTGATTTTCGTATGTCATTGTTCCGAAGTCCACTTGCAATTCTTTCTACCATGTTATTATGGAGCTTCTTTTTGGCAAATGTTATATTTATCATTTTAGACTTTCGCGTTTTCTATAAGACCTTACAGGTAAGCGACGAAATACAGCATGCAGCCTATCTTGATGATTTAACCGGTATGCCAAACCGTTTCAGTTGCGACCTCGTCTTTCAAATGTACGCAGAACCGGAAAAAATCCAGCATGTTGGTTGTGCATTAATTGAAATCGACAATTTAATTACCACTAATGAACAATTAGGTCGTGAAGCTGGTAATCAAATTCTGATTGACTTCAGTAATATTCTTGAAGAAATCGGAAGTGATTATGGCTTTGTAGGTAGAAATGGTGGTAACGAATTTCTGCTCGTTGTCGAAAATGGCAACAAACAATCTATGGAAAATTTCTTTAATGAAGTACATACTCGCTTAAAACGTTACAATGCTCTCGAACTGAATAATCCGATTAAAATCTATTATAAATATGTTTTAAATGATGAGTTACATGCCAATCGTTTTTCAGATATTATCACTGAAGTATATAAATTAGTTCATAATCGAAACGAGTAAATACGAAAAATGGATGTGGAACAAAAACCACATCCATTTTTATTATACTTATGAAATCTCTTTTGTCGACTCTCGCACCAATAACTCACCATCAAAAGTGATATGTTGATGTTCCTTCTTCCCTGCGATAATGTCAAATAACAGCTTCGCTGTATTTTTTGCCATGTCTTCCACAGGCTGACGAATCGTTGTAAGGCTTGGTGAGATATAACCAGATACATCAATACCATCATATCCTGCAACAGATACATCCTCAGGTACACGCAATCCAGATTCTAGCAGTGCACGAATGGCACCGATTGCAAGCACATCTGCCATTGCATATACTGCTGTAAACTCTTCTCCGGATTCTATGAGTCTCTTGGTTGTGCGATAGCCATTCTCCATAGAGAAATGACCAACCTCATTAGTTGTTTGATATACTAAGTTCGGA
>JAFQAU010000064.1 GCA_017399885.1 Lachnospiraceae bacterium | reverse complement strand
TCCTGCACATCCGGCTTTTTTATTCCTTGCACCGATTACTACACGGGGGATTCTCCCCTGTACAATGGCACCTGCACACATAGGGCAAGGCTCCAGAGTAATATACATGGTACAATTCTCTATTCGCCAATCTCCCAGCTTTCTACATGCTTTCTCGATGGCTAATAGCTCTGCATGAGCAAGTGTATTTTTTTTGGTGTTTCTTTTATTATATGCTCTTGCTATGATTTTATTCTCATGTACAATTACGCATCCAATAGGCACCTCTTCTATGTCATAGGCTTTTTGGGCCTGACGGAGGGCCTCTTTCATATATTTAATATGATTCTCCATTTTACATTCTCCCATCTGCTATAAATGCATAGCGATACATATCCTGCCAGCTATCGCAAAAAAATGCAGCTTCTCTTGCTGTACCCTCTCTTTCAAAATGTGTACTCTCCAGTAATTTTATTGATAAAATATTCAACGGGTGCACCAGTGCCTCTATACGATGTAATTTTAAATCATCCAATGCTATCTTTAATGCTTTTTGAATCATTTCTTTTCCAATTCCCTGATTACAAAATCTGCGATGGACCTTATACCCTATGGTACAGGTTTGAAAAGGTCCCCTTTGAATATTATTTAAACTTACAGTTCCTATTATTTCTTCCTTATTTTCTTTCAAAAAAACGTAGAGACGCAATAGGTTTCCTTTTAATATTTGGTTATACTCCGCATCTAATAACGCTTCATGATACTGATTTGTATAAAAGGTTTTCGTCCGTTTGGCTTCCCATGGCTCAAAATGCAGTTTATTTTCCTCATAAAAACGCAAAACCTTTTTGTAAGCACTTGCATTTAATACCTGTAAATCTAATCTTTCTGTATGATACATCATCTTCATAATTATTTCCTCTGCTTATTTTTATAACTTACAACAGAATCCAGCCCTTTTTCTATGAAAAGGACTGGATTCTTTCATTTTATGCACAGGCATTCTTCTCTTTGATAAAGGCAATAAATTCCTGTTCGTTTATTGGTTTGGAGAAATAGTATCCCTGTAAATACTGAACACCCATACTTATCAACTCATTCTTTTGTTCCTCTGTCTCTACCCCTTCTGCCACAATACGTACATTTATATGATGTAACATATCTACAGATAAAGGCAACACAGATTTTATTCTTTGATTTTTAGCTCCAAAATACGTCCATACAATTCCTTTATCAAGCTTTACAATCTCAAATGGGAACTCTACCAAATACTGCAAATTAGAGCATCCAGAACCATAATCATCTAAAGCAAAGGAAGCACCAAACTTCTGTAATTGCTGCATATTCCACATCAAACATTCGCTGTTATCAATGGCGGAAGTCTCTGTAACCTCAAAGTTAATAAATTCAGGAGCTATACCATAAGATTCAATTAAATCACTTAATTGTTTATGCAAATCCGCCCGCATACATTGATTTCCTGAAAGATTAATCTCTATATAGTCCAACCCAAGCTCCTGTAATCTTTCCCGTTTTACAAAACTGCAAATCTTGCGAAGAATAATATCTTCTAATTGAATAATTAAATTCTCTTTCTCCGCAATTGGAATAAATTCTTCCGGCGAAACAAATCCTATTGTTTCAGTGTCTTTCATACGAACCAATGCTTCAGCAGAACAGAACCTGTCCTTTTGTGTAGAATAAATTGGTTGGTAGTACATTTCAATCCCCTCTATACGAATGGCCTCTTCCACTAAATGTTTTACATCCTCATATCTTTTTTTCCTTTTGAAAAATTCTTCATTTATGTATTGTAATGTATTATATTCGTTGTAACCACTATTACTTAAGAAATATTTTATTACAGAATAGAATTCCTCTTCTTTTTGAATCCTTCCCGGAAAATCAAACACAAGCATTTTAGCATCTACCATAACCCTTGTTTGCAAAGATTCCACTACGATTCCTTCCTGTAACCAACCTTCTACAAGCTTCTCATTTCCTTCTGCACTGTCTGGTTCATAAAACAATATGTATAGCTTGTCATCCTCACGAAAAACATCCGTATTGGAAAGCTTAAAAAGCCTCCCACAAAGCTTTCTGTAAACCAATCGTTTATTCTCTACAGAAAATCCGTCTTTCACACCCCTAAGGTCACAAATGGAAAGCAATAACACAGAAAACGGTTCCTTTCTTGACATCTTATCATTTACCATAACTCGCAATCCGTCATGATTAAATGCCATAGTTGTCCGATCCAAATAATAATCCGGTGACTGAAGTGTTAAAAATACTCCCACCAACGTAATGGTTACTACAAAATATGTAATTAAACATTTTGGAATAAACACTACCTGTACGATAAGCGTTGTGAAAATTAATGCGGCAAATACCACTATAATACTCTTCTGTGTTCTACTTAGCAATGTCTTGGAATGTAGAAGCAGACCCGCTGCATACAACCCACATATTGCCGGTACTAAGAACATAAAAAAATGCATTGGTCCATAGTGGTATGCTCCATTGGTTTTATCTAAATAAAAGAATAACTTTGTAATCGGGGTAGTAACTACTACAATAAAATACAATCCCGTTAATCCCTGCAAAATAAACAATGGAATTTTTTGTTTTTCCCTATTGGGGTGTACCATCAAACTAATGTATTCCACAAATATCCGTACAACCACTTGTTGTAAAAGAAAAACACCCATACAAACTATAGTTCCAATCCATATTGGTACATCTATTCCCGGTTTTTTATTCTCGTAATTTATGATCCAAGAACTTACTATATCCAGCAAATTCAAAAATAGCATTAAAACAATTCCCCGATAAAATAATCGGTTCTTGTAAATATTCAGCTGCCTCTTTACAGACATTATCATAATTATTAACCCCAACACAAAAATTGAGGCTACTTCAAAATATATGTTATAGTATTCCATAAAATCCCCCCACCTGGAATCTTATTCTGCATTAGTGTATTCTCTTACTTTTGTATATATTTACCATTTTTCCTCTTGATTATAATTTGTTTTTTATTATCATTTCATATGTATAGCAAGCTATTCTTATATATTTTACCACATATTACCTAATATATCAATGAATTAAAAAGTTCTATCATAAGTTTTGCGTAATAGGTAAGTCCTCGACTGAACCAATGTCCTTTGGTTAAGCTCAAAACGTTAACACTTGGCTTTATTTGTTACTATTTTTCTATATTTTGACCTATTCTCTCCAAATCATTTTCCACCAATAACCAAATCCTGCTTTTCCCTTCTCCTTAACCGGCATAAAATTTGAAAAACCAAACATATTTGCCATGAATCTTTCCCGAGAAATGCTATTTCCCGGAATACCTATTGCGTAAATAATCTCTTTCTCATCTTGCATTTTAATAAATAATAAATGCCTATAACAGTAGTAGCCATGTAACAAAAAACTGTTGTTTGCCAAATACCAGTATTCCATAGGAAAGGTTCCTATATCTTTAGGCTCAATCCGCACTGACTCTGTTACCTGACTTTCAAAAAACGGACACATCTTAGGGTAACTTTCCAGTATTCTTTCCCCTTCTCTCCAAGTTTTAGGTACATTCGTTTGTTGCAGCTTTAGCATTTTATATTGTTGGCGAATTTCCTGTTGCCTTTTTGCAAACACATCCCAAATATCTTCTTCCTCTTCTAATTCATTAGCACATTCTTGTATTTGTGCTGCTTGCAATGTATTCTCTTTATTTCCAAATAAAGCATTTAAGCTTACACTCTCCTGCTCTTTATTTTCCTCTTGTTTAGAAATTTCATTATTAACCTTTTCATTTAAATGAATACTGCTTTGCCCTTTGTTTTCTTCTTCTTTTGGATTGCTATTATGACCTTTGTTTTTTTCTTCCTTTGAAATGATTTCTTGACTGTTTCTATTTAGATAGATATTTTCCTGACTTTTATTTTCCTCATTTTGATGATTGTTTATTGAGATGGTTTCTTCTCTTAATATAACATTATGGCTATTGTCTTTCTCCCTTTCTAAAATGTTTTCTTGGATTAGGTTTCTTTCATGTTCCTCCCTGGTATCCACATGGTTTGACGATGTATGATTCCGAAATTCCCTTATGTAAAATGGTTCATCATCCCACTGGGTAACACAATACCTTTCTCTTCCCCCTAAAAATAACATCCCATGTATATCTGAAAATCCCTGTTTCAAATTTAACTCTTCTATATTTCCTTGAAAGAAACCATCGCCTGTCCCACTTATTATATTCATTTTTCCAAAAAGTACCCCATCAACCCCCTGCTCTCCATGAACAAGGCCATACACGGACAATTCTCTTTCCCCTATAACAGAATTTCTTATATGTACCTTCATTTTATATCTGGCATTTTGGATAGCAAGCTTAACAAACCCTACATTTTCCCGCTTTTCCTCTTTTTCGTAATCATATATGTAAGAAATTATTTTTTTATACATCCCTTATCCTCCTAAATTTATTTATAAGTGTTAATCTCACTCAAAAATATTTGGCTATATTTCATCATCTATAAGGATATTATTTACCTATTTTCCTCTACATTCTATGTTACAAGAAAGATATTTATGCGTAATGTTTTTGTAGAATTTTTTTACTTCAAACCGCTATCCATTTCCTTTCCAATACCAATCCATATTTTCTTCCAGCTTTTTTACTTCCTACTACTTCATTTAAAACACCACATCTACCACTTCTTCTTTTTATACAAATCTACAAGAACTTTATACTTCTTCTGCTCCTGTAAACAAAGATCCATAGCAAGATCTACATACTCCCGACTATCTCGTATGATTCTAAAATAGATGGATTTATGAACATCTTCTATGATAAAAGGTGTAATATTATATTTTAAACACTCTTTGAACATAAGCATTCTGGCTATTCTTCCATTTGCATCAAGAAAAGGACTAATCAAAATAAAATCGCTGTGAAAATGAAAAATATCCTCTATGTATATTTCTTCCTTCTGATTATAATCCTCTAAAAGTTTAGAAAGTTCTGTTTCTACCTGTTCCGGGGCTGTTGTGGCCATATTACCGATGGGATTTTCTTTGGTTTTATAGGAACCAATATTTTCTCTGGCACCACTATGGGTATTGGCTTTTATCATGCTGTGAAGTGTACGAATAAACTCTTTTGTAATAACCTCCCCCACATGATCAAGTATATACTGAAAACATTTCATATGGTTTTTTGTTTCATCAATATCATCTATGGTAACCGGTTCACTTCCATATAAATCCACAGCTGCATTTTCTCCAATTAATTCGACCTGCTTTTCCTTTAAACGAATCCCTTCTAAGACACCGGAATGATAAGTAAGCTTATTTCTTGTTTGTTGATAAAACGTAATATTTTCTTTCACTAAGCTCTCTTTCTCTTTTCCATCCAATAACATTTCTAAAATTGTACTTGCCTGTTTCCCCATAATATTCCCCCTTTTTATTTGGATCGAATCCAATAAAGCAATGTGTAAGTAACTATTGAACCATCAATATCATAAACTTAAGCTGATAGGCTTGTATTAGAAAAAAATAATACTTAAGTAAATCACTTAATAACTGAACCTTTACATAAGTAAACAAATTATTCAGAAATTATATTAGCAAGCTTGGCAAAATCCTCTAAGGTCAACGTTTCTCCACGTACAGTAGCTGACAATCCCATAGTTTTCAATGCCTCTATAATTAACTCTTTTGGCACATCTATCTCAGGAGAATTATTTAGTCCATTTACCAGCGTTTTTCTTCTCTGATTAAATGAGGCACGAATTAAACGGAACATTAACTTCTCATCTTTTACAAATACAGGCACTTCCTTATGTCTGGTAAGACGAATCACTGCTGAACCAACCTTTGGTCTTGGCATAAAACAATTTGGTGGTACATTTGCCACAATATACGGTTTGGCATAATACTGAACAGCCAGAGAAAGGGCGCCATAATCCTTGGTTCCCGGCCCCACCTGCATACGATCTGCCACCTCTTTTTGCACCATAACTGTTATATTATCAATGGGTACGTGACTTTCAAATAGTCCCATAATGATAGGTGTTGTAATATAATATGGCAGATTGGCAACTACCTTAATGGGTCTCCCTGCATTTTTCTCCTGAGCAATTTGGTTAATATCCACTTTTAAAATATCTTCATTTAACACTGTCACATTGTCGTATTCTTTTAATGTATCTTCCAATATTGGAATTAAGTTTTTATCAATTTCTACTGCTACCACTTCTCTTGCATGCTCACACAAATACTGTGTCATGGTACCAATTCCCGGCCCTATTTCCAATACCAAATCATCCTTTGTAATTTGGGCAGCGGCAATAATCTTGTCCAATACATGGGTATCAATTAAAAAGTTTTGTCCAAATTTTTTCTGAAAATTAAATTGATACTTCTGTAATACTGCAATTGTATTTTGAGGGTTTCCTAAATTTGCCATCTAACTTCCACCTTTCCCTAAATATGGTAACAGTTTCGCCATCCCACTGCCCTGTTACGTCCATAGTGCTTATATTCCATACATTTTCTTTGCATTTTCACAGGTTACTGCAATTACTTCCTCCTGTGAGATTCCACGAATCTTCGCAATTTCCTGTGCTACATATTTTAAATTAAGAGAAGAATTTCTATTTCCACGATTTGGTACCGGTGCCAGATATGGGCAATCTGTCTCTAACAAAATACGGTCAAGAGGCATATAAGCTACCACTTCTTTTAATTTCTTTGCATTTGGAAAGGTTACTACTCCCCCAATTCCCAAGTAAAATCCCATATTTAAATATTCTCTTGCCATCTCAACACCATAGGAAAAACAATGCACCACACCCCCTATATCTGCCCCACTACAGGCTTTTACCATGTCTAGGGTATCCTTCGCCGCATCTCTACTATGAATAATCATAGGCAAAGAGACTTCTTTAGCCAATGCCATTTGTCTCTCAAACCAAACCTTCTGGACAGATGCTTCAGGCTCATTCCAATAATAATCAAGTCCTATTTCTCCTACTGCTACTACTTTATCCTGCTTTGTTACACCTTCCAGCCACTTAAAATTCTCCTGGTTTAGCTCTGCAGTTTCTGTAGGATGCACTCCCACTGCTGCATAAACATGGCTATATTTTTCTGCTAACTCCAAAGATGCCTTGATACTATGTATACTGGCACCTACATTTACAACATATCCAATCCCTTGCTCTGGTAAACTTAGAAGTAATTCATCTCTGTCATCCTTAAATTTTTCATCATCATAGTGAGCATGACTTTCAAAAATCATTTTCTCTACCAAACCTTCCTTTTTAACGAAAACCAGTCACAGAGCATAACAGCTCCATAACTGGTTTTATCTACTATTACTTATCTTAACAACGCTCTGCAATTTCAAATAATAATCTTTCACTATCTTCCCAACCTAAGCATGGGTCTGTGATAGATTTTCCATAGATGCCTTCTCCAATCTTTTGGCATCCTTCTTCAATATAACTTTCAATCATGACACCTTTTACCAATTTCTTAATATCATCTGATAATGTTCTAGAATATAAAATATCCTTTACAATACGGATCTGTTCTTTAAACTTCTTATTAGAGTTGGCATGATTTGCATCTACTACACATGCTGGATTTGCAAGATTTCTCTCTGCATAAGCTTCATTTAATCTAATTAAATCTTCGTAGTGATAATTTGGAAATGCTGTTCCATACTGATTTACCGCACCACGAAGAATACAATGTGCGTATGGGTTACCGTCTGTACGTACTTCTGAGGAACGATATAAGAAATGCTGTGAAATCTGTCCAGCCAATACGGAATTCAACATAACGTCAAATCCACCACTAGTTGGATTCTTCATACCTGCAGCAATATCCATACCACTAACTACCAAACGATGCTGTTGGTTCTCTACGGAACGAGCTCCAACTGCTACATAAGATAATACATCTGATAAATATTGATAGTTCTCTGGATAAAGCATTTCATCTGCACAAGTCATACCACTTATATCTGCAGCTTTAATATGTAATTCACGAATCGCAATCAAACCGGCTAAAATATCTGGTTCCTGCTCCGGATCCGGCTGATGTACCATTCCCTTATATCCTTCACCAGTTGTTCTTGGTTTATTTGTATATACTCTAGGTATAATAATTAACTTGTCCTGTACCTTTTCATTTACCTTTGCTAAGCGCTCTAAATAATCACAAACACTATCACTATTGTCCGCTGAACATGGTCCTATTACTACAAGAAAACGATCGTCTTTTCCTGTTAACACATCTTTAATTTCCTGATCTCTCTTTGCTTTTAAATCCACAACATTTTGTGGCACTTTATATTGTTCTCTGATTTCTTCCGGTGTTGGTACCGGCTTTTTGAAATTAATTCCCATTTTACTTCCTCCTATATAACTTGTGGGTAACTATCATCAGTTACCCACTATCATGCTCATTATAACATATGTAACCATAATTTACACCATGTATTTTACCAACATATCTCGCATCATGTCAACATCTATTGGCTTTACCAAATAATCTGTCATACCATTAGCAAAAGCTTTTGCTTTATCTTCTGAAAAAGCATTTGCACTCATTGCAATAATTGGTATTTCCGTTGCATAAGTGCCTCCCATAGCTCGTATATCTGCAGTAGCATCCAGACCATTCTTAACCGGCATACGAATATCCATTAAAATGCAATCATAATAAAAGCTTCCCTTTTCCAGGAATTTTTGCACTGCTAAATCTCCATTTTCTGCACATTCCACCTTAATATGATACATTTCCAACAAAGTAATGGCAATCTCCTGATTCAGCTCATTATCTTCCACTAACAAGATTCGTTTACCAATTAATAACTTAGACTTATCCACATTTTGTTCACAATTTTGGCTAGTTATCCACATTTCCTCTTTTTTGTCCACAATATCCATCTTTAATTCCACAATAAATGTAGTTCCTTCCCCTTTTGTACTTTTCGCCTTGATGTGTCCTCCCATTAAATTTACCAGATTCTTTGTAATGGAAAGTCCTAATCCGGTACCTGCAATTCCTTGTGCACTAGTAGCATTCTCCTGTTCAAATGGCTGATACATAACCTTCATAAAATCCTCTGTCATACCTTCTCCTGTATCCGAAACCGTAAAACATAAATAACTCTCATTTTTTTCTCTTCGGTTTTCTTTTACAGCCAGTGTAACTACGCCACCTTTATTGGTAAATTTTATGGCATTTGACAAAAGATTAATTAGTACTTGATTTATTCTTAGGCGATCTCCCATATAGCAAGTGTCAAAATTGCTTTTCTTCTCTATAACGAAATAGATTCCTTTATTCTTTGCCTGTGGTGCAATAATATTTTGAATATTGTCTAAGATGTCCTGCATATCAATTTCTTTCTTTTCAATAACGATCTTATTACTTTCAATACGAGACATATCCAATATGTTATTAATCAAGGATAAAAGGTAGTGGGCTGATGTATCTATTTTTTCCAGATAATTCGCCACGCTCTCAGGTTTATTTACCGCCTTTTTTGCGATCTCATTCATTCCAATAATTGCATTCATTGGTGTACGAATTTCATGAGACATACGTGATAAAAAGTCCGACTTTGCTGCACTTGCTCTTTCCGCAGTTTCCAGCGCATCTCTTAAATTTTGCTCCATTTCTTTTCTACTATCAATATCTCTTCCGAAAATGTATAATAACATATCTTCATTTAACGGATTATCGATACGTACCACCATAAGAGAAATCCATCTGTATAACCCATTTTGCATCATCTGACGCACTTCCAGATTAATCTCATTATTTTTATCCATAAATGTCTTTCGTAGATTCTCTCTATTAAAGGTAGACATGAAAAGATCTCTGTCCTCTGGATGAATAAATATTGCAACATCTAAAATACTACTATCGTAAACGGTTCCTGTTAAATGCTTTTGAATACCTTCTAATTCATTTGACAAGGTAGTATAGGAATTTCTGGTTATATTTACAGAAACTGACAGTGGATATACTTGTACCACTGCTCTATTGAGCTTTTGTCTCTCTAACAGCTCCTGCGTTTCCTTTCGCCTTTGTTCTGTAACATCACAATAGGTGGCTACAATCTTCTTTTTATTCTCTTCTTCTAGGATAAAGGCACGAACCTCTTTACATCGAATACTTCCTGAGTTATCAATAATACAAAAGCTATCTGTAAGTAAATTTTCCTCTTCCTGAATACTTCGTTTTAATCCCTTTCGTGAAAACTTATGCAATACCCGTTCTCTATCCTCCGGTATAATGTATTTATCTGCAACAATCTCAAGCAGACTACTAAAGTTACCGTTTTCGGGCAAATAAGACCAATCTAATTTGAAATTAACTATTGTCAAATCATAGGTATCATCCTCAAGGTCCACATCAAAGATACAATCACAGGAATGGCTATAAATAAATGCATATCTTTTTTCTAGGAATTCCTGTTTTCGCTTAATTTCTAACTCTTCAGGTGATTCCATATGTTCATTTACCGTCATTATGTATGCATTTTTATTCTCCCATTCCGTTTTTGTAGCAGTTGCCTCCATCATAACTCCTGTATGTGGATGACAAAAGACACAGCTTGCTGTCTTACTACTGCTATCTTCTTTTAGCTTTGGTAATACACAATGCTCGCAAACCTGATCCCTATTAAAGAAGCTTTTGTAACAGGTGCCTCCACGCTCCCATACTTCTAAATCTTTCGATGCTGTGTCGTTACAATAATATAACTTATAGTTTTCCTGATCTATTACATAAATAGTGGATGTTACATTATTTAACAGATTTCTAATATTATCATAGTAGGCTTCCATTTGCATGGCAGTCCGACGTTTTCGCAAAATTTCTCCCAAAACATGGGATACAAGAATTAAGCAGTCTATCTCCTCTTGTACCCACACTCTTGCCCCTGTACACATACCAAATACAATAAATCCAAGCTTGCCATTTTCGCCACCCATTTTAGATTTTAATATTGCCGTAAACTTTTCATAGCTTGCCCATTCCAGCACCACTTCCGTTTCCTTTGTTATATCACTGCAATAATAAATGCCATCTGTGTTATAACTAAATTCTTCCTCCAGATTTTTACAAGGAACATTTTGGGCAGTATCCTTTGTATTCTTTATTCCTTCTTTTGTCCATTGAATTGTATTATTTAGGAAATTCTGATCCTTATCATATTCCCAAAGCATAACCTTATCCAAGCCAAACACATTTCCTAGGAATTCTATTGCATGTTCCATACCTTTTCGCTCGGTCTCTGAACGATAAAGCTTTTCCAAAAAATCCGCCCATATCTGCCCGGTTTCATACTTATGATTTAACTTTCTCTGCTTCTCTGAAGTATGCTTCTTCTTATATTTCTCTCCTAAAAGGTTATGAGAATAAAAAACGTATTTATTTTTCCCTGTATGCTTTGCATGGTATAAAGCACTATCAGCTTCCTTCATAGCCTCTTTGTAGGAGATGGTATGCTGTATTAGAGCAACACCTATACTTACTGTGACATGTTTTTTTATATTTAACATTACACATATGTTTTCCATTATCTTCTGTATTCGTTCTGCCAGATGCTTTGCCTTTCCCATATTATGAGCCTGTCTAATATAGACAATGTATTTGTCACTTCCCAAATGGCCTACCACTCCATCTTCATGAAAGCGCAACAATAACTCCTTGGAAAATAGCTTCAAAAGTTCTTCCGTAGCCAAAACGCCAAACTCAATTCTTAATTCCTTGGTCTCATCCAAATCAATTAAATACAATGCCCCAACCTGACCAAGTCCTATATGAATCAACTCTTTCGATATGATTTCCTCAATAGCTATCTGACCATGTACTCCAGGCACACTATCTGTTGCTATCTGGTGTTTTAATAGTACCTGCTCCCTTTTTTGTCGGTCAATGTTTTTCCATACACCAACCGCCTTCACATTACCCATACCATCAATAACATGACGATAAACAACCTCACACCATTCATATTTCCCTTTATGGTCCGGCCATTGAATCTGTATATAACGAACCATATCTCCATAATCCAATATTCGGCGTAACTCTTGTAGTCTTTCCACATTCTGTCCAAATCCCATAGGTTCCTTACTGATTTCTTTCATAAAATGATGTATTTTATTTTTTCTGTTGTATACATCCTTATATTTATCTGAAAAAACCATAGTATCTGTAGAAAGATCGTATTCAAAAGGTATCTCCTCTGATAGTTCCTGTAATATTTTTTTTATATAATCATCATTAAAAGCAGACATATATCTCCCTCACCTCTATCCCATGAACTTTTCCATATAGAACAAAGTGGACAAGTCCACATCAACTCCCTAAATCCCTCATTCATGAGGGACTTGCTCCACTTTGTGTGCCAGATGCGTGTTGCATGCCTTTTGCAACAATATTCCTTACGCATCTACTCTGTACGCTATTTTACTA
>JAFQAU010000008.1 GCA_017399885.1 Lachnospiraceae bacterium | reverse complement strand
TACTATGGGAAACGGCAAAGATACCTTGTATCTTTCTACCCTTGTTCCAAAAGGCAAAGTATATGCCTTTGATATACAACAGGAATCAATTAATAATACAAAGGAATTATTGTCAAGTGAGGGGTATTCCAATGCACAGCTGATTTTAGACAGTCATGCAAATCTTGATAGCTACATAAAAGAAGAAATTGACGGAGGAATGTTTAATCTTGGGTTCAGACCCGGTGGAGATAAAAACATTCACACTATGGCAGACAGCACTCTTGTTGCAGTAGAAAAAGCGATGGGAATACTGAAAAGAGGAGGAGTGCTGGTAATTTCAGTATATCCTGGGCATAAGGAAGGAAAGTGTGAAGGGGAGTTACTGGAGGAGTTTTTAAAGAAGTATGATAAAAAACAATACAGCGTTATAATGTACAAAATAATAAACTCGACGGATTCACCGTTTATTCTGGCAGTACAGAAAAGTCTGTAGTTACATAGATGCAAAAGAAAAGTATTATAGGAGGACATTATGGATTTTTTTGACATTTTAACCTTAATAGGAGGGCTTGCTCTTTTCCTTTACGGTATGGAGCTTATGGGAGACGGACTTAAAAAAGCAGCCGGCGGAAAACTGGAAGCAGTTTTAGCCAAGCTTACTTCAACACGTTTTAAAGGATTTTTACTTGGTTTTATAGTGACAGCAGTAATTCAGTCTTCATCAGCTACAACAGTTATGCTGGTAGGATTTGTAAATTCAGGTATTATGAAGTTGGGACAGACCATCAGTATTATAATGGGTTCCAATATTGGTACAACAGTTACTGCATGGCTACTTTCTCTTACTGAAATCGGAGATGGTGCATTTATATTAAAACTCTTTAAGCCTTCTTCATTCACACCTGTACTTGCAGTAATAGGTGTAATTATGATTATGGCTGGAAAAACAGAAAAAAGAAAGAAAATCGGCTCTATTTTTGTAGGCTTTGCAGTGCTTATGACAGGTATGGATTTAATGAGCGGTGCTATGGATGACCTAAAAGAAAGCGAAAGCTTTGGAAATCTTATGATTATGTTTGATAATAACCCTGTTATGGGTATTATAATGGGTACACTTCTTACGGCAATTATTCAGTCATCTTCTGCATCTGTTGGTATTTTACAGGCACTTAGTATTTCTGTACCTATCCACTTTGCAACAGCATTTCCGATTATACTTGGTCAAAATATTGGTACAACAATTACTCCTATTATTGCGTCAATTACAGGCAACACCAATTCAAAAAGAGTGGCACTATCTTGCATATATATTAAAATGATAGGCGTTGTAATAGTATGTGCAATATTCTATGCTATAAACTATTTTGTAGGATTTGAATTTATGAATATGGAAATGTCTCCTACAAAAATTGCTATTACACATACTCTGTTTAACATAGCAACTACTATAATTCTTATGCCCTTCTGCTCATGGATTGAAAAGCTTGCAATTAAATCTGTTAAAGAATCTAAAAATAACAGAGAATATGATATTTTTGATACGTTGGAAGAAAGATTTTTTGATGTACCTTCCTTTGCTGTTGGAAAGAGCCGCGAGCTTGTGGAAAAAATGGCTGAAATTACCAGAGATTCTCTTATTAAATCTACCACACTTCTTACTGAGTATGATAAACAGTTAGAAGAGGAAATACGTGCAGAAGAAAGTGAAATTGATAAATTTGAAGATAAAATCAGCACTTACCTTGTAAAACTTTCTGCTAAAGAGCTTACTGAAAAGGATAGTCATATGGTGTCCCAGCTTCTTCATTGCATAGGAGATTTGGAAAGAATTTCCGACCATGCAGTACATATTGTAGAAGTTGCAAGAGAGCTTAACGATAAGGGAATTGATTTCTCCACAAAAGCAGAAAAGGATATAAAGGTTATTACAGATGCAGTTTGTGAAGTAGTTTCTCTTGCTGTTTCTTCACTTGTAGATAATAACCTTGAAACAGCTAAAAAGGTTGAACCTTTAGAACAGGTTATTGATAAGCTTAAATACAATGTTAAAAAGGGTCATATCGAAAGACTTAAAGAGGGTACCTGTACAGTAG
>JAFQAU010000063.1 GCA_017399885.1 Lachnospiraceae bacterium | reverse complement strand
GTACGGTAATTCCTTCCGTCGCTGCTACCTGTACTGCATCTGTATCCACCTGTACCACACCACCTGCTTGTGTAGCATCCGGATTCTCGTTAAACCAACCTCTGTTTTCATCATACCAGTATTCTCCACTGGTTCTGTTAAATGTGCTGGTTTCGTATCCCTTTGAAGGCACGCTGATTACCATATCTGCACTTTTTGCATCTTCTATGGTATAAGAGTACCAGCCGTTTCCTTCTTCGTTCATAGGAACACCGGGATAACTCATGGAAGCTGCTCCTGTGGAATAGTATAAGTGTGGGGTATCTCCCTCCCACTTATAATGCATGGTAATACCGGATTTATTGGTATTTTCTACCACGGTTTGTTCCTTTGTTGTTTTTGTATTATCTGTACCATTCTTTGCAATGGCAACAGAAGCTACTACAAGTGCCACAGCTAACACTCCAAAAACAACTTTTTTAAGATGTCTTTTCATATGTGTGATTTCTCCTTTCTTTTAATTTTACTAATATGAAAGTTTCTCTTTTATTATACAATTGTTACATTTTTTTTACAATCTTACCATTTTCACAATCTTAAAGAGATTTTCACAGCACATTGACGAAAAAACAAATATGTTTCCCTATTCTTTTGTTACATACACCACGCAGGTAGCATAAATACTATCCTCTTCCTTTGCACGGACCACAACATAAGCAATTCCACTTTCTTTTGCTGTAATTTGTCCATTACTGTTTACGGTTGCCACTGATTTATTAGAGCTTTTAAAGGTTACCTTAGAATTTGTTGCATTCTCCGGAATTACCTGATAATTTAGAATTCCTTGTTCCCCCTCTTTTAAATACATAGTTTTTGTACAATATATATGGGTTACAGGGACTTCTTCCTGTGGTTTTTCCGTAGGATTTATGGTGGGAATTGGGGTCACTGTTGGTTTCTTTTTGGGAATTGCTATTTTAAATCTAACTACCCTTTTATTCTTTGCTTTATCCACAATTACCATACGATAATTTCCATTTTTTTTTATCTTAACACTTTGTTTTATATTCTCTCCATTTAAGGTGGCACTTTTTATCCCACTGATTTCATCCTTATAAGATATCCGAATGGTTTTCTTATATGTTTTTCCTGATTTTACTCCACGAACAATCGGTTTGGTCTTATCAATAATGAATAGATTTGTCTTCTCTATATATTGTTTTCCATCCTTCCCTATAATGCGCACATATAAAGTCCATTTTCCCTGCTTCTTGATTCTTATTTTTTTGTTATAATTTTTCCAATTATTTGTTTTTTTCTTTCCTTTTTTTATTAACTGATACTGCAGGCTTTTAGCATAGGAGGTTTTCACGGTAAGGTTTACATTCTTTTTTGTATAAATAATTTTTTGTTTTTCCCCCTTATTTTTCCACACAATACCTTTTATAGAAGATATCAGTGTATAAGAGCAATTTTTACTATTGTTTTCTTGATGTTCTATGGGAATGATTGTGGATATTGGTTGTTCTTTATCACCAATTGCAGAATATGTAATAACCTTATTAACTGCATCCCCTCCCTTGTTTATTTCTGTATATAGGGTCGGCTTTGGCATATTTTCTTCCTCTGGATAAATCGTAGCTCCGGATGTCACCTGTGGCAGGAGATCTTCATATTTTTCTACTCCCTCTACCACCAAGCTGGTACTATAGCAAACTGTTCCCATATAATAATTGATTTTTATTAAGTTTGTCCCTAGTTGGACACAATTGCTCCCTTCTATAATACAATCTGCAGTTACCTCTGTTTTATCTCCATTGTTATACAATAAGAAGATTTCCATTTCTTCTACACCAATCTCTTGGTTTATAAAATACTTTTTATTCTCCTTTAAATTCCCAACTAATCCTATTGGCTTTCTCTCCTTTGCAGAGACTACCACGTAAGATATAAATTCCATATATTTTACATTAATTACATTTATTCCAGGATTTAATAGAATCTGTTCCTGTTCTAACACAACCTCATTGGGATCTAGTAGCCTTTTCTCCCCGGAATCATATGTTAAATATACATGTAAGTCTTCCTTGAAAAGATATTCTCCTGCTTTCCAGCTTTTATTTTTATCTGCAAGCTCTACTATAATTCCTTTTATTTCACTTGCCTGTATTATTGGTATTTTCGTATTTTTCATATTTGTAAGAATTAATATTACACACAAAAAGCAACCTATTATTCTCTTTTTCACATCATTTCCTCTCCTTTTTCTATTTTTCTTACTTCTCCAATACGTGAGTAATCAGCAAAGTATTTACTCTTAGCTTAACTTTTCTTATATATACATATTTAATTTTTTTATAGCTTTTTGAATCTCCCTTAAACGATTCTGACAATTTCTTGAAAAGGGTATGTAGGATTGATTCTCCAACATAATTTCATGCTTTGCCAGGTACACATTTGCAATTTTTCTTTGATTCACCAAAAAACTCCGATGACATCGAAAGAAATATTGGGGTAATCTTTTTTCAATATTGTTTAGGGTATCATAAAATTCATATTCTTGATTTTCTATACAAATATAGATTTTCTTCTGCCTGGCCTCAAAATAATATATCTTATGTATAGGAATTTTCTTCTTTTCCTGCCTATCTATAATGGTAATGCTCTCTCTTTTCTCTTCTTTATTTAAAATATGGGCATATAATTCCTGAAGAGCATACTTGGCTTCGTTTGCACTAAACGGGCGTACCAACAAAGAAGATGCCATAATCGTGGGTTTTATGTATAACATGGGGGAAACCTGTGCATCTGCAATTAATAAAATTGCTGCCTGGCGATTCTTCCTTCTTACTTGTTCTGCCAAAGTAATTGCATTTTCTAATGTTACATCCAGATACATGACATCTAACTGCTTAAAATCATCTAAATATTTATTTGCACCCTCCGTATTTTTGTAAACAGCCACTTCCCATTCCTTTTCTCGTTCACAACCGATTATATGCTTTGATAATGCCTTTAGCATATTACACTCTGACTCTTTAGAATTACATAAAACCAACACACTCACAATGCTTTCTCCTCTTGTATTTATTCTATTTCTACTTTATCCTTTTTCTTATGGTCTGCACAATGTATACGCAGACCTTCCTGCACCGTTATCAATTACTAAGGCTGTTTAAATATCACCTAAGTAATAGCAACATACTCTTCCCCATTAGGACAAATCACATAGGCTTCCCCAGTGGTTTCCAACATGTGCTCATATAACCTCTCTATGTCTTTTTTCTCAACTTTAGTGCCATCCAAAGATACAAAACGTAAATGTTCAAGGGATAACAAGGGATCTAAATTTTCTAAATTATCACATCCTGTTAAGTCTAATTGGGTTAGCTTCTTACAATTTCTAAGTGGTAAAAGATCCGTTATTTTTGTCTCCTCCAAATGCAAATCCTGTAACTGGCTTAAGTACCCTAAGCCTGAAATGTCCTCAATTTCTGTTTTTCCAAGCCACAATATTTGTAATTCTTTCAAATCCTTTATCCAGGTAATATCTTTTGTGGGATTACCTGTTATATTTAGGAAACTAAGCTTTTTACATTTCTTTAAGACAGCAAGATCTGCAATGGTATTATCACTTATATCTAAATTTCTTAGATTTGTTGCCTTTTCTAAGGGATTTATTTCTGTAAGCTTATTGCCACTTAAATCCCATATTCCAATAAGCTCTAGTTGTTTTTCCGTTTCTTCCCAGTATTTAAATATCTTCCAATCATTTACTCCCAAACCAGACCAATCTAACTGGAAAAGCATTTCCTCTGGTATCTCCACTTTCATGCTTTTATTATTATTGACATAACTCCTAGCTCTTAGATTTATATTGCCTACTAGCCTTTCATTAATTTGAAAAAAACAAGTATTTTTCCTATGTTTTACAACTCCAAAGCCTACCACCAACAAAAAGGCGAAAAGACAAAGAAACATGTTTTTTACTCCGTTTTTTTCTTTTTTTGGAGACAAGGAATATGGATTTTTTTTTACTTCTATTTCTTCTTTTATGGTAATTTGCCGGGAAATACTAAGAGGATTAGAATTTGGCGCTAGTACAATGGTTTTATTCCAATCACTGTCCATATGTTCCCCTTCCACCAATGGAAGGACAGTCTTTAATTCTTCCAAAAAATCCCCCGCAGCTTCATATCTCTCGTTAGGGTTAAATTTAATTGCTTTATCAATTACTTTGGCAAGCTGTGTACAAACACTATCAAGCAATGGAACTTCTTCACCACAAAGCCTTTTTTCCATAGCTTGTTTTTGTTTGGTATAGGTAGTTATTGGTTCTTCTTTTATAAATGGGATTTTTCTATTATTTAGAAACGTATACATAACAATACCCAGCGAATAGATATCCACCTTATGATTGTATTGTCTTCCGGCATAAATCTCCGGCGCCATATACGCATAAGATCCTTTTATTGATCCACCTTTAGGATTATGCTCTATAGATTTTGCAATACCAAAATCCCCCAGCTTAAAGTCTCCGTCCGGTGTGATAAAAATATTCTCAGGTTTTATATCCCGATGCACAATATGATGCTTTTCACATATACATAATGCCTGACACAAATCCATTCCCATACGAACTACATCCTTTGGGGTAAATGCATGATTCTGTATATATTCATATAGTCCGGTCAAAAGCTCCATCCTAATGTATATATAATATCCTAGCTTTCCATCCGTTCTCTTGACAATCTTATGGTCCTCATAGCTTACTATGTTGCTTTTTCCCTTTACTTTTGTCATTAAGTTAATTTCATTGTAAATTTCCTGCACTACACTTTCATAATATTCCCAGACTTCCGATTCGGTCATTCCCTCCATATAGCACTTTGAAATATCCTCTTCTTTAGACGGGACAGCTATAATTTTCAAGGCCGCATACTGGATATTCCCAAATTCTTCACGCTTAATCCGATACACGGTTCCAAAACTTCCTGAACCTAAAAGCTTATCTATATACCAGGAATTCCATATTGGTTCTTTATTATATTTTTTCTCAATCTCCATAAATTCTCCTTGTGCAAACTATAATTTTGTCCTTGCTACGTAACAGTTCAACCATAAAAAAGTATATATGCACTTTTCACCAAAGAACATGCTCATAAATTGCAAGGTGTACCTATACTTTGAAAGGGCGAACACCAAACATGCAGACACATTATAGCAGAGGAATTTTCATGTCACAAGTGATTCTTTGTTATGTTACATTTTTGTTAATTTAGCATTTTAAATGTCACACTTAGTGTAACGGTTTTATTGAAAAAACATAAAAAAAATGTTAAACTTTTTTCGTTACCAAAAACTTCAAGAAAGGAATGAAAAAATGAAATTGATGAAAAATCACAAAAAAATCAACGCATTACTACTAACTGCATCCATTGGTTTTAACAGTATTTTAGGAAGTAATGTACCTATGGCTATGGCTAGCAATACCTTTTCTATTACAAAAAAGGTTACCATTGGTGTTGGAGAAAGCTATAAACTAAATACCAGTGGTTCAACAGAAGGAATTACCTTCAAATCTTCCAACAAAAAAATTGTTTCTGTTACTAAAAAAGGCAAAATTACCGGAAAGAAAAAAGGAACTACTACTATTATTGCCAAGGTAAAGAAACAAAAGAAATCATGTAAGGTTACGGTAAAACCGGCTGCAAAAGGAATAAAAATAAAAAATGGAAACTTGACTCTTTATACAGAAAGTGCAGAACAGCTAATTATTTCTTTTACTTCCGGATACAGCAAATCCATTACATATACATCAACTAATCCTTCTGTTGCAAGTGTTTCAAAGAAAGGTCTTGTACTTGCCAAAAACGAAGGTACTACTACAATTACTGCAACTACATTTAACGGAAAAAGGGCTAAGATTACTTGTACCGTTTTAGATGATCAAAAAAGTACAATGGTGCCAACAGTTATTCCTTCTGCCACACCGATTATGACAGCTACTGCACCAGCGGTTACAACTACAGTTAGTCCTACTGCTACCACTCTGGTTGAGACTCCTACTGTTAGCCCTGTTGCTACAGCTCCGGTTGAGACCCCTACTGTTAGCCCTACTACTACAGATCCGGTTGAGACTCCTTCCGTTAGCCCTGTTGCTACGGCTCCGGTTGAGACTCCTTCCGTTAGCCCTACTGCTACAGCTCCGGTTGAGACTCCTACTGTTAGCC
>JAFQAU010000007.1 GCA_017399885.1 Lachnospiraceae bacterium | reverse complement strand
GAGCGTGTCCTTGCCAGAACACGCTCAGGCATAAAAGGTTTTCTTTTAAAAAAAGAACAATCACAACAACTAACATTAGCCCAATACTATGGAATAGCGGTTTTTGCGCAATAGAGAACTAGAAAATGGGGAAACTCAAAAAATTCTCTTATTGAATTTTCTAACAAATGTGCTATAATGAAATTAATAAGAGTACCCACTCCAAAGTGGATGCTCCCGAGAGTTGGTTTATTTGTCCCTAAGGACACCGCCTATCCCGTTGGCAGACAGGATAGGCATTTTTTTATTTATCTTTGTTTCTCTGCTCGAGATACGAAAGAAACGTAACAATGAAACTACCAAAGGATACCAGTAAACTGATAATCCCGATGAAGATTAAAATTATGTCTGCTACTGTCATTCTTACGCACCTCCCTTCTCCTCACCAGCAAGCTGGCTATGTAGCTCGGGAGGCTACCACTTGTCATGGGTACTCATATGTAGCATTTCGCTACACAATCTATAGTTTAACATGGTGTGCAAACTCTTTCAATACATAATACGTCTGATTTTTCTCTTTTCTTGGAATTTTTACTACAAATAGAAAAGTTCTCCCATATTTCAGCTATTTTCAATATATTTTTTGCGTCTCTCGGCATTCGAAGTTGTTTGGGAAAAAGAAGACAAGACAATTTTGAAAAATATTTGAGGAATTGTCTTTTATACAAAATAGCCTACAGAAGATAAATTTGTAATCAAAGATAGCCCTCAAAAGCCTAATGCAGATACAAGAATGGTTGTATCATAATATTGATATTGTCAATATCTCTTTACACTTTTTTCAAGGATGTTTGAGCTATGCTACATCCTGTAAAGAGGCGTAGTATTGTTGCCTCTTGATTACTGGTGGTAACCGACCATGATTTGTTTGAGAAAATATTGTTTCCGGATAAGTTTGCTGAATTGTATGGCGATATTAGTAAAAACGGTTAAAGTTAAAATTACAATGATAAGAATTTACGAAGAAGAATTTGCTCTTAAAGGTCTGCACAAACAGTGATAAGTCCGTATTAATGGACACCTAAAGAACTATACTGAAACTAAGATAAAGAATTTAACCTTATTCTTGGTTTCTTTTTTATTTGTTTTATGAGTGTCAATGACGGTGTTAAAATGTAAGAAAAAGGCGTTTAAATTTTGTAAGTTTTTCAATGCATCTTAGGATGTGATACACTCTTATAAATACATTATAGGAGTGATTAACAAATGAAAGAAAACTTATGAATGGAAATTAGAAATGAACGCAAGAAAGGATTAAGCTATACAGAAATGGCACGAAAACATCATATTGATCCTAGAACCGCCAAAAAATATGCAGAATCTGACAGCAAACCGGTATATACACTCACAGCACCGAAACCTTCTAGACTGGATCCCCATAAACATCTGATAGATATGTGGCTGGAGGAGACTCCATACAGTGCTGTACGTATTCATGAAAAACTGATGGAGCGGAATAGGAGGTAGCATGTATTTTTACAACAGTAGATAAGCTGTTAAATATCTTGAAAGAGGAAGAAATCAGTATTACAGAGCTTGCAAGACTTTCCGGAGTGCCGGAGCGAAAAATACTCGACATCATGGCAGG
>JAFQAU010000062.1 GCA_017399885.1 Lachnospiraceae bacterium | reverse complement strand
CAGTCTACGAGACTACACAATTTTATACGATTCAAGACGTCGCAGGACGTTTCACAACCTCTCAGGACATTTGTTCTGGGAGGTTTTTGTATTTGTTCAGAAAGAGAACTGTGGTAGAATTTATGGAAGGTACTTTTATTTATTGGATAGGTATATTAATATAGGAAACTTTGAATTCTCACTTGAGGTGTTTTAAGGGATTTAATAACTGTTATATCTTGTTATAAAAATCTCGTCAAACCATTGAAAACACTAAAGTTTTCGTAGGTGTCCTAACATTACATCTTGTATCGTGTTATATCGTTTTAACCTTGATTATGACCTTTGATAAGGGAAAAAACAAGGGAAAGAATTAACTGCTGAGGGGCGTTTCGACCAGTTATGTGTCTAAAATGACCACCTATTGATAAAGTGTAGATAATAATTCTAATTCAGATATACTACAAAGCAAGAAAGGAGGAAAATCATGAAACTGAATATTAATATCGATGCAGGAGCTAAAGAACCTGAAATTATGATTACAACAGCGCATATGACGGAAGACATTAACAGAGTTGTTGATTTTGTAAGCAGATTAGATGATGCTCCAACAATTATTTCCGGTATTAGAGAGGATAAGGTCGAGCTATTGGATCCGGAAGTAATTGTAAAGATTTATGCAGAAGACAGTAAAGTTTTTGCCAAAACTGAGAAAGGCTCGTATCTGATTAGGTTGAGACTTTATGAAGCGGAAGAAAGACTGGATAACAGTAAGTTCGTTAGGATATCTAATTCAGAAATCGTGAATCTTAAGAAGGTTAAAAGCCTTGATTTAAGCTTTGTAGGAACAATTTGCATGGAATTATCTAATGGAGAGGTAAGTTATGTTTCCAGAAGATATGTTTCCAAAATCAAAAGAGTATTAGGATTATGAGGTGATTATTAATGAAAAGAGGATTGCTATTTAGAGTATTTGTTGGAGTTTTAGGTGGTGTTGTGCTTAGTTATTTTATAACGATTGTCATTTCACTTACAGTAGGAGATGGAAATTATTATCCATGTGTTCCCAGCTTGACAGAACGCTTTGGTAATGAGGTCACAGCAGTTATTGTACAGACTGTATTGAGTGCGATTCTTGGCGCGGGATTTGCAGGAAGTTCTCTTATTTGGGAAAAGGATGAATGGAGTTTATTAAAACAAACAAGTATTTATTTTGGAATTGTATCTGTACTTATGATGACAGTTGCATATGTTTGCGAGTGGATGGAGCATTCTGTTAAAGGTGTATTAAGCTATTTTTCCATTTTCTTTGCAATATTTATTGTAGTTTGGATAGTACAATATTTAATTTGGAAGATACGTATTTCTAAGATAAAAGAAGGCATTCAAAAAAATAAGTAGTCGAAATACCCAGAGTACAAATCGATGATTTGTGCAAAGGGTGTATTTCGCTCTGCGAGGCTGAAAAAATTTTAAAATTCTATTGGGAAAAGGGAATATTTGTGGTATTATATGTGTAGGATATAACTGTAATGCGTTACAGTTTTGGTCTGGGCGAAAGCTCTTTGGACCACCGTAGGCGGGAAGAATTTCCCGCCATTTTTACTATGGTCGTAAGTTTTGGAGGAGTTAATGAAAGAACTTAGCATATTTATAGATGAATCAGGAGACTTTGGAGAAATTACAGAGCGACCGGCGTATTACTTGGTAACGCTTTTATTTCATGACCAGAAGAATGATATTGCTTCAAATGTTAAAAAACTTGAGGATAGTACCAAGAATTCCGGATTTGATTTTGAGTATATACATACGGGACCTGTT
>JAFQAU010000061.1 GCA_017399885.1 Lachnospiraceae bacterium | reverse complement strand
CTGTCCATGTATGGTAAAAGTAAATGGTGAGATTATGTTAGATACATATTCTTTACAATTAGATGATAAAGTAGAATTTATGGATTATTATCTTGTAAAACAACTTTTAGAATTTATGGACATGTCAATTCCATATAAGTTAACAGTTAATCAAAATGTGGCAGATTTAGAAACACGAATCTATGAGGAATTTGTGATAGAGTTTGAATGGGATCAAGAAGAATCCACATTAACTGTATTCGAAGCTGATGAGATTGAAGAGGAAGAAAATAATCAAAAATTTGAGGAAGATACAGAAGGAAGTATTCAATTATCAAAGGAAGCAGATAGAATTGAGGAGAACCATTCAAATGAAGAGGCATCTGAGCAGAACCTATCAAATAGTATAGATGAAGTTCAAGGAATTCATGATATAGTTGTCATTGTAAATGGCGAGAATGTAACTTTAAGTGGAAAAGAAAAATATATATTTGTAGATATATTGGATTTCTATTCTTTTGACACTTCGGTAGCGGGTGGAAAGTCACTTATTCAAAAAGTTAATGAACTAGAGGCTACATTTACAACTCCAATTCATATGGGGGATGTGGTAGAGCTTCGATGGCAAAAGTAAAATTTTTTCAGTATAGAATTGTTTTTGGTCTATAATATAGCCATATTTGCTAAAGATATGTATAGAAAAGAGGAATTAAGTTGAAATTGTGTAGTATTTCCAGTGGAAGTGAAGGAAATTGTATTTTTGTTTCAGGAAAGGAAGGAAAGATTCTTGTTGATGCAGGTATAAGTGGGAAAAAAATTGAGCATGGGTTAGAAAGCATACATGTTTCACCGAGTAGCATTGATGGTATTTTTGTTACCCATGAGCATACAGACCATATTAGCGGTGTTGGCGTAATGGCCAGAAGATATCATATTCCAATTTATGCTACAGTTGAGACTATGCATGCTATGTTACATGGAAAGAAAATAGGAAAGGTTCCGGAAGAATTGATTCACTTAATTAAACCAGATAACTGTGTCCAGATTAAAGATCTTCAGATAAATCCATTTTCTATCTCACATGATGCTGCCAATCCGGTTGCATATACATTTCAATCAGAGGGACATAAAATAGGAATTGCTACAGATTTAGGGGATTATGATGATTATATTATACATAATTTAAAGGAAACGGAATTACTTTTTATAGAAGCAAATCATGATGTGAATATGCTACAGGTTGGACCTTATCCATATTTGTTAAAGCAAAGAATATTAGGGAAAAAGGGGCATTTGTCTAATGCAAGATCCGGTAAATTATTGTGTGAATTATTGCATAAGAAACTAAAGCATGTAATTTTAGCACATTTAAGTAAAGAAAATAATTTTCCCGATTTGGCGTACCAAACAGTTCGGTGTGCGCTTGAAGAGAACGGATTTATATGTAAAGAAAACTTTTTGTCTGTTGCTAAATTTGGTGAGCCATCATCAGTATTTGAAATATGATAGAAAGTAGTGTATACTACCATAGAATAGGAAACGTTTTATTTAGGAGGATAATAAACATGAAAAAGACAATTATTACAGTAGTTGGAAAAGATAGCGTGGGAATTATTGCAAAGGTTTGTACCTATTTATCTGAGAATAAGGTAAATATTTTAGATATTTCACAAACGATAGTACAAGGATATTTTAACATGATGATGATTGCCGATATTAATGAATCTGCAAAAACTTTTAATGATATAGCGGATGATTTGGAAAAAATAGGAGAGGAAATTGGTTGTATTATAAAAATACAACTAGAAGATATTTTTAATAAAATGCACCGTTTATAGGAGAAAGGAAAGAAAATAATATGATTAATATTTTTGAAGTTCTTGAAACGAACAAAATGATCGAGAAACAAAATTTAGATGTACGAACAATTACATTGGGCATTAATTTGTTAGATTGTGCAGATTCGGACGTAAACGTGGTTGCTGAAAATATTTACAATAAAATAACAACTATTGCCAAGGATTTAGTAAGCACTGGACAAGAAATTGAGAGAGAATATGGAATTCCGATTGTGAATAAGAGAATTTCTATTACACCAATTTCGTTAGTGGGAGCAAGAGCCTGTAAATCTCCTGAAGACTATGTGATCTTAGCAAAGGCATTGGATCGTGCTGCAAAGAAGGTTGGAGTTAATTTCATTGGTGGTTATTCAGCATTAGTATCAAAGGGAATGACAAAAAGTGATGAATATTTAATTCGTTCCATACCACAAGCTATGAAAGAGACAGAATTTATCTGTAGCTCTGTAAATGTTGGTTCTACAAAAACAGGAATTAACATGGATGCAGTAAAACTAATGGGTGAGATTATTTTGGAAACTGCAGAGCTTACAAAGGAAAAAGATTCTCTTGGTTGTGCAAAATTAGTAGTACTATGTAATGCGCCAGACGATAACCCATTTATGGCCGGTGCATTCCATGGAGTGACAGAAGCAGATGCAATTATAAATGTTGGTGTAAGTGGACCAGGTGTTGTTAAGTCAGCTCTAGAGGATGTAAAGGGTGCTGATTTTGGTACATTATGTGAAACAGTGAAAAAAACAGCATTTAAAATTACTCGTGTGGGACAGTTGGTTGCACATGAAGCATCAAAGCGTTTAGGAATTCCATTTGGAATTATCGACTTGTCTTTGGCTCCAACTCCTGCAATAGGGGATAGTATTGCAGAAATTTTTGAGGTAATGGGACTTGGAAGAGCAGGCGCTCCGGGAACTACTGCAGCACTGGCATTGTTAAATGATCAAGTAAAAAAAGGTGGTGTTATGGCATCTTCTTACGTAGGTGGATTAAGCGGAGCTTTTATTCCGGTTAGTGAAGACCAGGGAATGATTGATGCTGTAAGCGAGGGAGCATTGACATTAGAAAAATTAGAAGCTATGACTTGTGTATGTTCTGTTGGTTTAGATATGATTGCTATTCCAGGGGATACAAAAGCTTCCACAATTTCAGGAATTATCGCTGATGAAATGGCTATCGGAATGATAAATCAAAAAACTACAGCAGTTCGATTGATTCCGGTTATCGGTAAAACAGTTGGAGATACCGCTGAATTTGGTGGATTGCTTGGATATGCACCAGTTATGCCTGTAAATCAGTTTTCGTGTGATGAATTTATAAATCGTGGTGGAAGGATACCTGCACCAATTCACAGTTTTAAAAACTAAAGAGAAAGACTGTCTCTGGATAGAAAGATAATATATAGAAGGTGAATACCTATGTATTCTATAAACTTTTATTAAAATATCTGTATCAGGAGATGGTCTTTTTGGTTGTAATAGCTTGTCCTTGGCAGGATTGTTACTTTTGGTTTAATTGGAAATATTTTAGCAGAGGTGAAAAAATTGATAGAAAATTTAGATGATACAAAAGTGTTTAAATATTTTGAGGAGATAAGTAGAATTCCAAGAGGTTCAGGAAATAATAGGGAAATTAGTAGTTACCTCGTGAAATTTGCAAAAGAGCATAATTTAAGATATATGCAAGACAGCTGTGAAAATGTAATTATTTGGAAGGATGCAACAGAAGGTTATAAAAATAAGCCAGCGGTGATTTTACAAGGACACATGGATATGGTATGTGAGAAAGAAGTTCATTCAAAACATGATTTCCTTAAGGAGCCTCTGCAATTGCAAGTGGAGGGTGACTTTATATTTGCTAAGGATACTACACTTGGTGGCGATGATGGAATTGCAATTGCCTATGCTTTAGCAATTTTAGATGATGAAGCTTTAGAGCATCCACCTCTAGAGATAGTAATCACCACAGACGAGGAAACGGGAATGGATGGGGCAATTGGGTTAGATGCAAAAGTGCTTAAGGGTTCTTACATGATAAATATAGATTCAGAAGAAGAAGGAATTTTATTAACGAGCTGTGCAGGGGGAATGTCTGTGAATGGACAGTTTCATGGTATGACTAAGGAGAAGCAAGGTACATTTTTGGAGATTTCTTTATCTGGCCTACAAGGAGGACATTCAGGAACAGAAATTCATAAAAACAGAGAAAATGCTACTTTATTATTGTCAAGAGTTTTGTCTGCTTTGGTAGAAGAGAATATTTGTTTCTCTTTTTCTTCCATAGAAGGAGGGCAGAAGGACAATGTAATACCAAGAGAAGCCAGAGCGATTATTTTTGCAGAAGAAAGCAAAAAAGCAAAAAAGAGTTTGGAGGAAATGGCCAACGTTATTACAAAGGAAGTGAAGGAAAGGGAACCTAATATTACAATTAAAATAAATGAAAGAGAAAGTAAGCACGAAATTTTTAATCATGATTTCACAAGAACGCTAATGGGATTTTTTGCACAAACACCAAATGGAGTACAAAAAATGAGTCAGGAAATTTCAGGATTGGTTGAAAGTTCTTTAAATTTAGGAATATGCAAAACAATAGATCAGGGGGTACATCTTTCGTATTCATTAAGAAGTTCAAAGCAATCTTATAAAGAGTATATGAGATACCAGATTTGTAGTTTGGTAAAAACTATGGGAGGTGTATTTTCACAAAAAGGAGAGTATCCTGCGTGGGAATATCGTGCAGATTCTAAACTTCGTAATATAATGATAGATGTGTATAAAAAACAATATGGTCAATTTCCTAAGATAGAAGCAATACATGCAGGCTTAGAATGTGGTATTTTAGCTGGGAAAAAGGAGGATTTGGACATAGTTTCCATAGGACCGGATATTTTTGATATTCACACACCAAAAGAGCGCATGAGCATAACATCCGTAAAAAGAGTATATAAATATTTAATACAAGTTTTGAAAGAATTATAGATATTTTTGTTAAAAGATAATTGTTTAGATAGATCTGCGTAGTTACAATATATACATTTTTTTTTCCTGTGGGCATATAGTAGAGAAAACCCTTTTTTTGGTGATAAAAATGAAAAGATATGGTTTACGTTACTATTTGTATATTTCCTCATTGCTTATAGTTATATTACTATTTTCGGTAATAAATGCAGTGCTTTCATTTGGTGTTTCATGTCAGAAATATAAAGCAGAGAATATAGAACAATTTCGAAATATGAAAATCTGTAAAAATATATTTCAGTTATTTCAGGAAGATACACCAAAATGGAAGAAGGATTATGGGAAAAAAATTATAGGTGATACATATTATTGGATGTATCAATGTGTATTATCGGATATAAAATGTTTTCCGGTACAAAAGGATCCAAAAGGTAAGGAAGAGGTAGCTTATGAAAATTCCTGGTTGGCTGAAAGAAGCTATGGAGGACCTAGAACTCATGAAGGGACTGATATTATGCCGAGCAAAAATGAACCTGGGTATTTTTCGGTTGTAAGTGTTTCGGATGGTATAATAGAAAATATAGGATGGTTAGAAAAAGGTGGAAAACGAATAGGTGTTCGAAGTGAATCGGGAGCATATTTTTATTATGCACATCTTCATGAATATGGTGAAAATATCAAAGAAGGAATGCATGTTAAGGCTGGAGATATATTAGGTACCATGGGTGATAGTGGCTATGGTAAAGAAGGAACAGTAGGACAGTTCCCAGTACATCTACACTTTGGAATCTATATTGATATAGAGGGAAAAGAAACCAGTGTAAATCCATATTGGATTTTAGGATATTTAGAGAGGAATTAGTCATGAGCAGGAAATTCTACCTAAGCTATTACAGGAATATCTTATAGGCAGTGAATGGGTAACACTTTATTTACACATTTTGTGAAATATGATATAATTAATGTGATTGTATAGATGAAAATATGGGGCGGTTGAATGATATAACAGTTTAGCCATTTAGCTGAATTGTTACCATGAAGATTTTTGCCCCACGGGAGACGGATTATTTATGATGGATTGAAATTGTTATTGGACACAGGGAACCTTTGAACAGCAGCATAAATCTAGGGTGGATTGGTCAAACCGGGAGGTAAAATATGGAATTACAATTATGGAGAGCGGTATTAGAACCTTATGCAATGGCCGTAGATGAATTGATTGTGAAAATGAACCATATAAAAAATGAATTTGAGTATGTGGATCAATATTCACCAATAGAATCAGTAAATGGTCGTGTAAAAAGAATTTCTAGTATATTAGAAAAGGCGCAAAGAAAGAATATTAGTTTAGATGATATTGAAGAAAAGTTAGATGATATAGCGGGAGTGCGGATTATATGTCGATTTGTGGAAGATATTGGTCGTGTTGCAGAGATTATACGAAAAAGATCGGATATGAAAGTAATTCAGGAAAAGGATTATATAACAAAAAGTAAGGATAGTGGATATAGAAGTTATCATATGATTGTTGAGTATACTGTACAGACTTTAAAAGGACCTAAGAATTTAAAGGTTGAGATCCAAATACGAACATTAGCTATGAATTTTTGGGCTACTGTGGAGCATTCTTTACAATATAAGTACAAGGGAAATATGCCAGAACATGTAAAAGATAAATTGTTAAGATCGGCGGAGGCAATTGTAACGCTTGATAATGAGATGACAGTTGTACGTAAAGAAATAATGGATGCACAGATTTATTATCAATTAAAAAAAGAGTTAGTTACAGATATTCTTTCAAATATTGAGAATTTATATAAGGTTGCCAACAAAAGAGAAGTTATGAAAATTCAAGATGAGTTCCTGGCTATTTATGAAACAGATGACTTAGAAAGAATGTCACATTTTTGTAAAGAATTAGATATTGTAGCAGAGAGTTATAGGGCACAAAGATTACACTAAAGTTGAGGTTGTTGTTTATACAACAACCTCATTTGTGACTATAAAGAAAGAGATAGGGAAATAGAATAGTTTTTGGAGTAAACTTCTACGTTGTATTTCCATATATATTTGAATCAAGCTATACAAATGGTTCTATAACTTGCAAATGTATTGAATGGATACCCGGGCAGGGATTGCACATATAATTTTACATAACCAAGTGAAAATGAAAAAATAGGATAAAACAGGAGGAAGAGCAGATGAATTTACCTGAAGAATATATGCATAGGATGAAGGAATTATTAGGAGAAGATGAATTTTTGTCCTATATGAAAAGCTTTGAAGAAAAGAATTATAGGGGATTACGCGTAAATACTTTAAAAATCTCTCCAGCGGAATTTGAAAAAATTTCCCCATTCTCATTGAAAAAGATTCCATGGACAGACAATGGTTATTATTATGAGGATAAAGAACAACCGGCTAAGCACCCTTATTATTATGCGGGTCTTTATTATATTCAGGAGCCTTCTGCTATGACACCTGCCCAATTATTACCAATCGAAGAAGGTGACCGTGTTTTAGATGTATGTGCTGCACCAGGGGGAAAAAGTACAGAGCTAGCAGCAAAATTAGGAGGAACTGGAGTATTAGTATCTAATGATATAAGCAATTCCAGAGCAAAGGCTCTGTTAAAAAACATTGAGTTAATGGGTGTAAAAAATGCATATGTAGTTAGTGAATTACCAGAGAATTTGGTAAGTCGTTTCTCACAGTATTTCGACAAAATATTAATTGATGCTCCTTGTTCCGGAGAGGGAATGTTTCGAAAAGAACCTTCCATGGTGAAAAGCTGGGAAGAGCATGGAGTTGATTTTTTTCATAAATTGCAAAAAGGAATTATAGATAGTGCAGTGAAACTGTTAAAGCCGGGTGGAAAGATATTGTATTCAACATGTACATTTTCTCCAGAGGAGGATGAAGGAAGTATTCAATATATTCTGGAAAATTATCCGGAATATACAGTAGAAAAGATTGCCTCACCTTGGAAAGAATTCTCACCTGGTCATCCGGAGTGGATAAATGGTTTTGCATGTTTGAAGAATACAATCCGTCTTTGGCCGCATAAATTAAAGGGAGAAGGACATTTTATTGCATTACTTTCCAAAGAGGGAGAGAGGGAAACTTCTAATTATAGTGGAAAAAGCAAGGCTTTTGTTTTGTCAGAAGAATGTAAGGAATTTTTTCAATATTTGAAAATGCCTATTTCGTGGGAAAGTTGTATGCAGGTAAAAGATAAATTATTCTGGATACCAGATACATCTATAGATACAAAGGGACTTCGTATTCTTCGAAGTGGATTATACTTGGGGGATTTTAAGAAGAATCGTTTTGAGCCTAGTCAATCTCTTGCAATGGCATTAAAAAAAGAGGAGTTTGAGCAAACTATGGATTTTTCTGCTGATGATATTTTAATTACAAAATATCTAAAAGGAGAAACCTTAGACATCCCTGACACAAAAGCAAAGGGATGGTATTTAATTTGTGTAGATGGATTCCCATTAGGATGGGGAAAGGCTGCAAAAGGTAAATTAAAAAATAAATATCATTCTGGATGGAGAATGTTATAGAAACCTATGAATTTATAGAGATAAAGAGGTATGTATGAGATTAGATAAATATCTAGCTAATATGGGTGTAGGAACCAGAAGCGAGGTAAAAGGATATATTAAACAAAGAAGAGTGCAAGTTAATGGCGAATATCCCAAGGGTCCGGAACAAAAGATTCATGAAGAAAATGATTGTATTTGTTTAGATGGGAAAAGGATTAATTTTGTTTCTATGGAATATATTATGCTTCATAAGCCGCAAGGCTGTATAACAGCTACAGAAGATAAGCATGAAAAAACAGTGATGGACTTAATAAATTCACCTATAAAAAAATATATGTTTCCAGTAGG
>JAFQAU010000060.1 GCA_017399885.1 Lachnospiraceae bacterium | reverse complement strand
GCAAGTTTTGACAGGCAACTAACAGAAACAGAAGATATAAAAGCTCAGCTGCACAAAGCAGTTCTAAACTGATTTAATTTTAGCAAAGAAGGTGATGCCTGCCAAGAGGAAAATAAAAATTAATACACATTTTTTTGGGGGGGAGCATAAGTGCGCTTTACCAGTGTGGATAACTTGGAAAGGATTGAGAAAAAATGTGAAAATAATCCACATCCTCAAAAAGGCAGGCTATAAAATAGGTTTACCTTTTGGAACTGTCCTGAAAAACACATAATTGACATTTATAACAAAAATGATATAATGGGGTTGTCGTGCACATGTTAGTTAGCTGGCTTTTGAGAATATTAAGGTTGTGTATTATTAGCAACAGTTTAGGCAGAAGCAATCACTCTGCTGATTGCCATGTGTTAATATAGTATATTTTACTAGTTGTAAGTCCATTGGGTTGTTTTGGTCTCAATCTACACGGACTTATAACGTAACAGGTTAGTCTCTGCTTAACTGTTACTATTGTTATGGTTAAAATGGAATTAATCATTCTGAACGGGAATATATGGATTTCTGTCAGTATCTATAAAAAGAAAAAGGAGTAAGAAAATGAGTAAAAAACCTACAGTACTAATGATTTTAGATGGATATGGATTAAATGAAGAGAGCAAGGCAAATGCTGTAGCTGAAGCAAAAACACCTATTATGGATAAGTTAATGGCTGAATGTCCGTTTGTGAAGGGATATGCAAGCGGTATGGCTGTTGGATTACCAGATGGTCAGATGGGAAATTCAGAAGTTGGTCATTTAAATATGGGTGCAGGAAGAATTGTATACCAAGAGTTAACAAGAATTACCAAAGAAATTCAAGATGGAGATTTCTTTAAAAACGAAGCATTGTTAAAGGCAGTTGCAAATTGTAAAGAAAATCATTCAGACTTACATTTATTTGGACTATTATCTGATGGTGGAGTGCATAGTCATATTACTCATATGTATGGTATTTTAGAGTTAGCGAAAAAAGAAGGAATAGAAAATGTATATTTACATGCATTTTTGGATGGACGTGATACAGCACCTACATCAGGAAAAGGATTTGTAGAAGAAGCAATTTCTAAAATGAGAGAAATTGGAATTGGTAAAGTAGCAACTGTTATGGGACGTTATTATGTAATGGACCGTGATAATCGTTGGGATCGTGTTGAAAAAGCCTACAAGGCTATGGTAGAAGGTGTAGGAGAAAATGCAACAGATGCAGTAGCAGCGGTTCAACAGTCTTACGATAAAGGGGAGAATGATGAATTTGTACTTCCTACAGTAATTGTTGAAAATGGAGCACCAGTTGCAACGGTAAAGGATAAAGACTCAGTTATTTTCTATAATTTCCGTCCGGACAGAGCTAGAGAAATTACAAGAGCATTTTGTGACGATGCATTTGATGGATTTGAAAGAGTTGGTGGACGCAAAGATACAACTTATGTTGTTTTCACAGAGTATGACGTAACAATACCAAATAAAACTGTGGCATTCCACAAGGTTGAAATTACAAATACATTTGGCGAATTTCTTGCTGCAAATGGAAAAACTCAGCTTAGAACAGCAGAAACAGAGAAATATGCACATGTTACATTTTTCTTTAATGGTGGTGTAGAAGAGCCAAATGCCGGAGAAGAGAGATTATTAGTAAAATCACCAAAAGTTGCAACCTATGATTTACAGCCGGAAATGAGTGCGTATGAGGTTTGTGATGGATTAGTAGATGCAATCAAATCAGATAAATATGATGTAATTATTGTAAACTTTGCTAATCCGGATATGGTTGGACATACGGGTGTAGAAGATGCAGCAATTAAAGCTATTGAAGCTGTTGACGAGTGTGTTGGAAGAGCAGTGGAAGCAATCAAGGAAGTGGATGGACAGATGTTTATTTGTGCAGACCATGGAAATGCGGAACAGTTACTAGATTATGATACAAATGAACCTTTTACAGCACATACAACAAATCCTGTTCCATTTATATTGGTAAATTATGATAGTGCTTATACATTGCGTGAAGGTGGATGTTTGGCAGATATAGCTCCTACCTTGATTGAAATGATGGGAATGGAACAACCAGTTGAAATGACAGGAAAGTCTTTATTAATCAAAAAATAAAAAAATATTGAAAAAAACTGTATATTATGTTATTATGACATTTATGAGTGTTTATGAAATAGGAAAAGAACTCTGATAGGAGGTGTAAATACGTGTTAGCAACAATTAAAACAGTATTGACAATTGTTTATATTTTAGTGTGTGTAGCTCTTTCTGTTATTGTATTGATGCAAGAAGGTAAGGATGCAGGTTTATCAGCACTTACAGGTGGAGCATCAGGTGGAAGCGACACATATTGGAGTAAGAATAAAGGACGTTCAGCGGAAGGTGCTTTAAAGAAAGGTACAGCAGCTCTTGCAGTGTTATTTATCGTACTTTCTGTAGTATTGAACTTAAAATTATGGTAATTTAAGTTGTAGTTTTACTATTTTCCTACCTAAATCTTGTAGGGATTATGTGTTTAAATTATAATAGTGAATGTAATAGTTCCCTTGTTGGACAATGTAGAATAATCGCATGGTTACATGAAAGATGTTTTCTATTGGACAACAAGGGAATTTTTATTGCTATTTCGCCCCCAGCTGCTTTGTTAGCAATTAAAATAATATTTATTATAAAAATTAACTAAAACAGAATAAATATGATATAATAAAAGTAGGGAAAACTGTTGTATCAGTAATCATATAAAGATGGGGTGATGAATATGTTAGATAAAATTATTTTGGAAGAAAAGAAAAAGCTAGTGTACGGATTCATTTCAGACAAGAAATATCGTCCGATCAAATTCAAAGAGATGGTAAGTGTTTTACAAGTTCCTAAGAAAGAAAAAGAGGATTTTAGGGAGGTTATAGAAGCTCTTATTGCAGACGGCAAGATTACTATTGATGTGCAGGGAAAGATAAAATTATTGGCAGGAAATATAAAAATTGGTGTGTTTTCGGGAACGCAAAGAGGATATGGTTTTGTTATGATAGAAGGAGAACAAGAGGATGTCTTTATCCCAGAAAATGCCACAAAGGGTGCTTTGCATAACGACAAGGTGCAGGTTGATGTAAACCCAATTAGAACCGGAAAACGTTTAGAAGGAAGAATAGTTGGAATATTAGAACGTGGAACGGAATTGGTTGTTGGCACCTTTGCAAAAAATAAAAATTTTGGATTTGTAATTGCGGATAACCAAAAGTTTGCTAAAGATATATTTATACCAAAAGAGCATTGTAAGAATGCGGTAACAGGTCATAAGGTGGTTGTAAGAATAAAGGATTACGGCACAAAAGAGAAAAATCCAGAAGGACAGGTAATTGAGATACTAGGGCATATTAATGACCCGGGAGTTGATATTTTATCTATAATTCGAGCATACGGTCTTCCGGAAGAATTTCCGGATGGTGTTATGAATCAGGTAGAAAAAGTGCCAGAGGAAGTGGACGAACAGGCAAAAGAAGGGCGAGAAGATATACGTTCCTGGCAGATGGTTACCATTGATGGGGAAGATGCAAAGGATTTAGATGACGCGGTATCACTAACGAAAGAAGGGAATATATATAGATTAGGGGTACACATTGCAGATGTTTCCCATTACGTTACTGAGGGATCACCTCTTGATGTGGAGGCTGTCAAACGTGGAACTAGTGTATATTTGGTTGATAGGGTAATTCCTATGTTGCCACATGCATTATCTAATGGTATATGTTCTTTGAATGCAGGGGTAGACCGTTTAGCCTTAAGCTGCATTATGGATATAGATAGCAGTGGTAAAGTTGTGGATCACAGAATATCCGAGACCCTTATAAATGTAAATAAGCGTATGTCTTATACACAGGTAAAGAAGATTATAGAAGAAAAAGACCAAGTAACACGTGAGGAAAATAAAGAATTAGTGGAAATGCTTGATACTATGCAGGAATTAGCAGAAATATTAAGGGAAAAAAGAAGAAAAAGAGGTTCTATAGACTTTGATTTTCCAGAAAGTAAAATCATACTAGACCCAAAAGGGAAGCCATTAGAGGTAAAACCTTACGATAGAAACAAAGCAACACGTTTGATAGAGGATTTTATGTTAGTGGCAAATGAAACAATAGCAGAGGACTTTTTCTGGAGAGAGTCTCCATTTGTGTATAGAACGCATGAGGAACCGGATCCGGAAAAAATCGAAAAACTAGGTGTCTTTATCAATAATTTTGGTTATAGTATAAAAATGGGACAGGAAGAAATTCATCCAAAAGAGCTGCAAAAATTAATTGCTAAAATAGAAGGCACAAAAGAAGAGGTATTAATTAGTAGGCTTACTCTTCGTTCAATGAAGCAAGCTAGATATACGGTTGGATGTGATGGTCATTTTGGACTTGCAACAAAGTATTATTGTCACTTTACATCTCCTATCAGACGTTATCCGGACTTGCAGATTCATAGAATCATAAAAGAAAGCTTAAAAGGAAATTTAAGCGAAAAGCGAACCAAGCACTATAATCGGATTTTGCCGGATATTGCTATGGTGTCTAGTCGATTAGAAAGACGGGCAGATGAAGCTGAACGAGAAGTTGAAAAAATGAAAAAGGCAGAATATATGAAGCAATTTATAGGGCAAGAATTTGAAGGAATTATTTCTGGTATTACAACATGGGGAATGTATGTAGAATTACCAAATACAATTGAAGGTATGGTAAAAGTAACATCGTTAAAGGATGATTACTATTATTATGACGAAGAGCATTATATGATGGTAGGTGAGCATACAAAAAAGGCATATAAGCTAGGGGAAAAAATACAAATTGTTGTAGACGGTGTGGATAAATTAACTCGTACCATAGATTTTGTACTGCCACAGGATTATCAGGAACAGGAAATACAAGAAGATATTATTGCTAGGTATAAGCCTACAGATGAAGAGATTAGAAATGCGCAGAGAAAAGCAGAAGAAAAATTGGCACTTCTTAAGGAGCAGGCAAAAGGACGAGAAGAATAAAAAGGTGTGTTTAGGCCGGGCATGTAAATTATTTTTGATTACATGCCCTAATTGGAATAGTATAATTAATGGAGAGAGAAAACATGGCAAAAGAAGCAAAAAAGTTAATAGCAAATAATAAAAAAGCAAGATTTGATTATTTTATAGAAGATACCTATGAAGCAGGAATTGCTTTACATGGTACAGAAGTAAAATCCTTGCGTATGGGAAAATGTAGCATAAAGGAATCATTTATAAGAATCGAAAATGGGCAGGTATATGTGTATAATATGCATATAAGTCCTTATGAAAAAGGAAATATTTTTAATAAAGACCCACTTCGCATAAAGAAATTATTGTTGCACAAATATGAGATTAATAAGATAGCCGGACAAATAGCACAAAAAGGATATACGTTGGTTCCACTTAATGTATATTTTAAAGGGAGTTTGGTAAAAGTAGAGATAGGGTTAGCAAAAGGAAAGAAGCTGTATGATAAAAGACAGGATATTGCAAAAAAAGATCAACGCAGAGAGGCAGAAAAACAATTTAAAGTAAAAAATCTATACTAAAAATTGGTAAAAGTTCAGGCATACGTACTTTCTATGAGTGGTTATGGCCGAACTGTTACAAATTGGAAGAAAAAATTACTCAAAATACATTGACTTATTAAAAGAAATATAGTAGCATGAAAAAGATAAAACCAACAACACATGGGGTTGTACTGGTTTCGACGGGGATTTTGAAGCTCTGGCAGCTATCCGTGGACTAGGACCACGTTAAAACTTAGACTTAAATATAAACGCTGAAGAAAATTTAGCTTACGCTGCCTAGTTGCAGCTGTCAACCCTAAGCTTCCTACGACTTAGGACTTGGCATCAAATTTGTAGGGCACCTTATTTACAAAGCTTTGCGTAAGTAAGAGATATATGAAGCTACTGAAGTCTGTAGGGTGTTAGTTCTCGACAGATAGAGGGAATGAATAATAACTGACTGTGATAGGAGATACCAGTGTGGAAGGATTTTCGGACGCGGGTTCAACTCCCGCCAGCTCCACTAAGCTGAACCTTTGAAAATACAATGTTTTCAAAGGTTTTTTTTGCTTTATAGGAAAGTTCGTCCTATAAAGCAAAAACGCTCCGTGGTGATGTGCACGAATTTATTTGGAAGATGTACTGCGTACCAAATTCGGCGCGGCAAAGTGTGCAAGCACATTGGGAAAGTGTAATGTCGCAAAGCGTGCTTGCACGCTTTGTTCTTTTTATAGAAAAATACGATGATGCAGTTCCCTTATAAAACCACAAAAGGGATATGCCAAAGCATATCCCTTTGAAAAAAGTATGAAAAAATGAAAAAAAGTGTTGCAACTACACTATAAAAATGTTAAAGTTGCAAAAGTTTGTTGGTAATGAACCATACAGATAAAGTATAAAAATAAAATGTGAAAAAAATGTGTTAATACTGCGAAAAAATAAGAACAAGTACTGGATATTACATGTAAAAATGGTAATATTTTATTGTAAAGAAGGCGATAAATTTAAAGAAGGCAAGAAAGGAAGGGAGTCTACAACATGGGAAACGAAAAATGGGTAGTTTTGGGATATAAGTTTTTAAATCAGGAAGAATATGAAAGTGCCAAAAAGGAAGCGGAATCTATAGCATATATAAAAGCACATACCAATTTAAAAGATAATAAACAACTGTTAAAGATATATAATAAAGCAGTTGATACAAAAATGTTTCGAACTACTATTGGATATGAATTTTTGCACCAATTATATACATTAATCATAAAAAATAAAATTGTAGAACCAGAGTATATAAAACCAATCCCGGTTATGTTTAAAGAAAAGAATAAGGATATGCCGGAAGGTTTAGAAGAAGCCAATAAACAGGTTGAACAATATAAATTATTATATGAAAATGGAAAAGAGGAAAAAAAGAGGCTAAAGATTGTAATTGGCTTTTTTTGCTTGTTAATTGTAGGAATGATAGCAATGGTATATTTTAATTATAATATTTATGATGAAGATGCAGTTTTGGATAAATACTCCCAGTGGCAGATAGAATTAGAAGAGAGGGAGGCAAGGCTGCAAGAGAGGGAGAAAGAGTTGGGAATTGCTATAGAGTAAAGTTCATAAAATGCACATAAAATGATAGTACAATATGACAAATATAAATTAGTTTAGATATTGTCAAGGAGGTAGTGTAATGGATGGACTTAAAATATTAGTAGTAGATGATGAAAGTCGAATGAGAAAATTGGTAAAGGATTTCCTGGGCAAACAGGGGTATGAAGTAATAGAAGCAGAAAATGGAGAAGAGGCTGTAGATAAATTTTTTGAACAAAATGATATAGCTTTGATTATATTAGACGTAATGATGCCAAAAATGGACGGATGGCAGGTTTGTAAGGAAATAAGACGATATTCTAAAGTACCTATTATTATGTTAACAGCGAAAAGTGATGAAAAGGATGAATTGCTGGGATTTGAATTAGGAATTGATGAATATATTTCAAAGCCTTTCAGCCCAAAGATTTTAGTTGCAAGAGTAGAGGCTATTTTAAGAAGAACCAATAATCTAGGGGAAGAAAAGCTGAATATTGGTGGGATTATCATAAATAAAACCGCAAGAGAAGTAATGGTGGGTGAACAAGTAATTGATTTAAGTTATAAAGAATTTGAATTGTTGTCATATTTTGTGACAAATCAAGGCGTGGCTTTATCAAGAGAAAAAATTCTAAATAATGTATGGAATTACGATTATTTTGGGGATGCTAGAACGATAGACACACATGTAAAAAAATTGCGTAATAAACTAGGAGAAAAAGGAGATTGTATAAAGACTATATGGGGCATGGGGTATAAATTTGAGGCAACCAAATAAGGAGAGATAACGTATGAATATAAAAATAAAATTGCACTCTATGCGTTTTCGATTGACTTGTGTGTTATCAGCACTGATATTTGGAACTTTTTTTCTATGTTGGCTTACAAATCAGATGTTTTTGCCTATATATTATCAATATAGTAAAATTAATACATTAAAAGAGACCTATGTAAAAGTGTATGAAGAGTTAAACAAAATGGAGGAACAGGGGAAAAATAAAGAAGAATTAGAATTGTCATTGGAAAAATGGAGAGCAGATAACAATTTAAGTATATATGTTATGGATTGGAGTCGCGTATATCAAGGAGGAACCTGGAATTATCTGGGAGAATTTGTATATCCTGAGAGAGAAATATTAAATGAAATGGAAAGAAAACAAGTCTTAACCCAAATGGGAAAGAGTATAGGACTCTTAAGGGAAGAACAGTTTAATGTATCTATATCGCACCTATATGAAAATGATGTATATGATATTGTGAAGATGAAAGACGAGCGTCTTAATTCTCAATATTTAGAATTAATGGGGAATATTGATATTGGTGACAGCAATCATACCATCTATGTAAGGACAAACTATGAAAGCATACAAGAAAGTGTTCAGTTATCCAGCCAGTTTCTCATTTTTGCGGGATTGATTGCAACAATTGTTGGGATTATAAGTATGCTTGTGATTAGTGGAAACTTTACAAAACCTATTCGTAAGCTTTCGTATATGGCAAGAGAAATGTCAGAGTTGAAATTTGAAACTAAGTATATGGAAAGTCGAAAGGATGAAATAGGTGATTTG
>JAFQAU010000059.1 GCA_017399885.1 Lachnospiraceae bacterium | reverse complement strand
TGGACAGGATGTTCACTTTGAAGGTGGAAATCTGGAAGTTGCAATAAATGAAGGTGTCCGTCAGGGATATGTGGAAGGATTTCTTAGAAAATCTGTTGTAAGTGATCCAATTATTAGAGAAAATACAAAGGATAATACACCAGCGATTATTCATTATAAAATAGTATCTGGCGATAAAGTGAAAATTAAAGTAGCTCCAAAAGGATTTGTAAGTGAAAATATGAGACGTGTATTCATGCTAAAGCCTGCAGATGGAATTGAAGGAGTAAAGAATGCAGTTCTGACTGCTGTAAAAGATGCAGGTCCAAATGCATGTCCTCCAATGGTCGTGGGAGTTGGAGTTGGAGGCACGTTTGAAAAATGTGCACTAATGGCAAAAGAAGCTCTTATAAGAGAAGTTGGAAGTCATTCTTCCATAGAATGGGCAAAGAATCTGGAAATAGAACTATTAGAGACAATTAATAAAACAGGTATAGGTCCAGGTGGTCTTGGAGGAACAACGACAGCATTTGCAGTAAATATAAATACATATCCAACGCACATAGCAGGACTTCCAGTAGCAGTTAATATCTGTTGTCATGTAAACAGACATATAATAAGAGAGGTGTAATTATGGAAAAATATATAAGTACGCCAATAACAAAAGAAATAGCAGAAACATTAACTGCAGGTGATTATATTTATTTAACAGGAACGATTTATACAGCAAGAGATGCAGCTCATAAAAGAATGTATGAATCACTAATAGAAGGTAAAGAACTTCCTATAGAAATAGAGAACCAGACAATTTACTATATGGGACCTTCACCTGCCAGAGAAGGTCGTCCAATTGGATCAGCCGGACCAACAACGGCAAGCAGAATGGACAAATATGCACCAAAACTTCTTAATCTTGGATTATCAGCAATGATAGGGAAAGGAAAAAGAAATAAAGAAGTATTGGAATCTATTATAAGAAATAAAAGTGTTTATCTGGCAGCAGTTGGAGGAGCCGGAGCACTTTTATCAAAATGTATAAAAAAATCAGAAGTAATTGCATATGAAGATTTAGGAACAGAAGCTATCAGAAAATTAGAAGTAGAAAATTTCCCAGTAATAGTTGTAGCAGACTGTAAAGGAAATAATTTATATGAGACCGCGATAAAGGAGTATTGTGAATTATGAAGAGAATTTTATTAATGGTATTTAGGAATATATTATTAGTTCCGTTTATGTGGATTAAATTATGTTATATGGCAAAATACCCACATAAATTTTCAGATGAAAAACATTTGAAAATGTTAAAATTTATTACAGAACGAGCAAATAAAGGTGGAAATGTAATCATAGATGCACATGGAATAGAAAATATACCAAAAGAAGATGGATTTATCTTTTATCCAAACCATCAGGGAATGTATGATATGCTGGCGATTGTAAATGTAGTTCCGCGACCAGTATCAGTAGTAGTAAAAAAAGAGGCTGCAAATGTTCCTTTTATTAAACAAGTAATCTCCTGTGTAAGAGGATATGCAATTGATCGTGATGATGTGCGTCAGGGAATGGAAGTAATTCTGAATATAGTAAAAGATGTAAAAAACAAAAAAAAGAATTTTGTAATATTTGCAGAAGGAACAAGATCTAAAAATGGAAATAATCTTTTGGAATTCAAGGGAGGTAGTTTTAAAGCAGCTACAAAAACAAAATGTCCGATTGTTCCAGTTGCACTTATAGATTCATTCAAACCATTTGATACAAAAAGCATTGAACCAGTAACTGTACAGGTACATTTCCTGGAACCTATGTACTATGAAGAATATAAAGATATGAAGACAACAGAGATAGCTGAAGTAGTAAAAAATAGGATACAGGAAACGATAAATAAAAATATTAAAAAAAATAAAAAAAATGATTGACAATAGGTTTGACCTTTAGTATAATCATTTTCGCTGGAGAAATACTCAAGAGGCCGAAGAGGC
>JAFQAU010000058.1 GCA_017399885.1 Lachnospiraceae bacterium | reverse complement strand
TGCATGCCTTTTGCAACAATATTCCTTACGCATCTACTCTGTACGCTATTTTACTAAAACTCGTACCTCGTTAAGTAAAATATGTGTGTGCACATCCTCGGGTCGCGTTTTTTGCTTTATAGGACGAACTTTCCTATAAAGTAAACCAATAAAAAGAAACAGGTCAGCTGACCTGTTTCTTTTTTAATCAATATCCACCGGTTTTATATAATTTGGAATTCCCTGATTATATTCCATCTTTAATTCCCCTTCAATCAATGGTTTCAAATAATCCACCAATTCTTGTTTCACATCATTTCCTGCCTCATTTATCCATTCTCTTGGAATCTTTTTCTCCTTATTGGCTACTTTTGAAACCGGAACAGTGGTATATTCCACCACATAAGGATCATTGGAAATACGTTGCAAGGAGGTCATCTCATCGGTACGTCCATTTAATACTGCATCCACTGCTTTTTCCCCTAAATGGAAGGCTTCTGAAACGTCTGTTGCGGATGAAATATGTGCGGCACATCTTTGCAATACGTTTAACTCTACCGAACGAACCTTACAACCAATTTCTTTTTGCACCAAGGATTCCAAATATTTTCCATTTCCACTTAACATAACGTGACCAAATTGGTCTGTCTTTGTAGATTTTGCAGAAATATATTCTCCATTTTCATCATGGATACCTTCTGAAACCGCAACGATAACTTGCTTTCTCTGTTTTAGTTGTTCTTTTATATCTGCTATAAACTGTTCTGTGCTAAAGTTGCTCTCAGGCAAATATATTAAATGAGGGGCTGCATTATAACTATTTCTTGCAAGCACAGATGCAGCAGTAAGCCATCCTGCATTTCTTCCCATAATTTCTACAATTAGAACGCTCTGCATATAATAAATATAGGTATCATGTGCCATTTCCAAAACAGAAGTGGCAATATACTTTGCGGCAGAACCAAATCCCGGTGTGTGATCAATCTCCATTAAGTCATTATCAATGGTCTTTGGTATTCCGATTACCTGAATATCGTATCCATTTTCCTTAGCGTATTTTGATACTTTATTTACGGTATCCATAGAATCGTTTCCGCCAATGTATAAGAAGTAACGGATATTATATTTCTTCAATATTTCAAAAACACGTTCCATATCAGAAACATCCACTGCCGGATCCTTTAATTTGTATCTGCATGAACCTAAAAACATGGAAGGTGTAATGCGAAGCTGCTCCAATTTCTTTTCATTGCCCTTAAATTCTTTGGTAAGATCTATAATATGATCATTTATAACACCCTGAATCCCATTTACCATACCATATACGGTATCTATCTGTTCACAATTAAATGCTGCACCTAAAACACCTGCCAAGCTGGCATTAATTACTGTTGTTGGTCCTCCGGATTGTCCTACTAACACATTTCCTTTCATATGAAAAACCTTCCTTTCTAATCAATGGTTGTTTTTTGGGGAGTTTATAACCGTTACAAACTCCTTTTATTTCATACAGGATTCTCCAAAACCTTCCTGTTTGCTTATGATATCTGCATATTGATACAATAATTTTTCTAAATCTTCTACACTTTCCATTTCATTAATTTGTCCACGTAGCTTTGCTGACTGAGGATAACCTGTGGTATACCAGGCAACATGCTTTCGCATCTCCCGCATACCGATATAATCACCTTTAAATTCTATTTGCATCCTGGCATGACGAAGCATGGTCTCTATGACTTCTTCAATGGGTGGCTTAGGAAGTAACTCTCCTGTTGCTAAATAGGCTTTTATCTGTTTAAACAGCCATGGATTTCCACGCACGCCTCTGGCAAGCATAATTCCATCACAGCCTGTCTCATCCAGCATTTGTTTGGCGTCCTGCGGAGTAAAAATATCGCCATTTCCAATAACCGGAATGGACACTGCCTCTTTTACCTGTTTGATAACAGACCAATCTGCTTTTCCACTGTAATACTGCTCTCTGGTTCTTCCATGCACTGCCACCGCCGCTCCACCATTATCTTCTACTATCTTAGCTATCTCTACCGCATTACAGTCTTCATTTCCAAATCCTTTTCGTATCTTTACTGTAACGGGCTTTTCCAAAATTTTTGTCATGGCAGACACAATTTCTCCCACCAGCTTAGGTTGCTTCATTAAGGCAGAACCTTCTCCATTATTTACTACTTTAGGAACCGGACATCCCATATTAATATCCACCACATCAAAATTTCTATGCTCTATCTTCTTAGCCATTTCACTCATAATCTTCGGATCAGAACCAAAAAGCTGTAATGCCACAGGACGTTCCTGTTCTTCTACTTGCAAAAGAATCTCCGTGTTTTTATTATTGTACATAATGCCCTTTGCACTAACCATCTCTGTGTAAATAAAATCTGCTCCCTGTTCCTTACAAAGTATACGAAATGGCAGGTCGGTTACCCCTGCCATCGGTCCTAAAAACAAATTTCCTTCTACGGTAACATTTCCAATCTGTATGCTCATAGACTTCCTCTCTATTGGTAACAGCCCAGCAATTTAACTGACCTACTACCTTGTAAATCCATATAAAATCAGGAAAACCCAACCCGATGGACTTACAACCACTAAAATAATTTATATTGGTACGTGGGCAATCAGCATGTGATTGTCCCTAGATAAACGTTTTTTATTCCATCATTTCTAAAGAGGACGATTATAATTATATATAATGCGTAATCCCTTTAAGGTTAAATCTTTATCATAAACATCAATGCACTTTGTTTCATCAGAAATAATTTTTCCAAGTCCACCGGTTGCAACAACCTTAATATCCGGCAAATCCAACTCCTGTTTTAGCTTTTTAATAATGTATTCCGTCTGTCCTACACTACCAAAAAACAATCCCGCCTGCATACTATTCACAGTGTTCTTAGCTAAAATGGTACTTGGCTTTGTAATCTCTATCTCCGGAAGCATAGCCGTATCCTTCCATAGGGCATTTGCAGATATACGGATTCCGGGACTGGTAACTCCTGCAATTAGGGAACCATCCGCAGTAATTACGTCATGAGTAGTGGCCGTTCCAAAATCAATTACAATTACCGGTCCTCCATAGATTTCATAAGCAGCTACCGCATCTACTATTCTGTCTGCTCCCATAGATTTTGGATTGGCTATAGCAATGTTAATACCAGTCTTTATTCCAGCCCCTACAACAATAGGATTGACAGAAAAATATTTCATAATTCCACTCACAAAGGAGTGCATAATATTAGGTACAACAGATGAAATAATTACATCCTTTACCTGTTTGGAATCAATTCCGTTCTTTTCTAACAAATCTATTATAAAAATTCCATATTCATCAGATGTTCTTGGAATCTTTGTAGTCATTCGAAATGTTCCTAATAATTCTTCTTCTCGAAATACACCCAATGTAATATTGGTATTTCCTGCATCAACTACTAATATCATATCTTTCACCTATCTTTCCATTATAACAGCTTCCCTATATCTTGATTTTGAAAAATCACTTTATAGTATAACTCAAGACTTTCTAATAATTCTTTCTTGGTTTCCTGTAATTGCTTTATCTTTAACACACTGCCTATCTCGTCATAGAGCAAATCACCCTCGTCTGCAGTTGTAATAAGATTCAAATTTCCTTCCTCATCATATTCCAAAGTAAGGATTCCTCCAACATCTGCTGTATATAATACACACATAATCTGTAACTCTTCCTTTATAGACTCCGGCAGTCTCTGAAAATCCTCATTCAAATAATATTTCTCATCATATGCGCTGGAAGCACACAGAACCACGTTTTCGTTCATTTTAACACCAAGCCTTTCTACTTAAGGAAACCGTTATAATCAGAATCCATCCTTAACCGTTTAGCCACCCGGCTAAATCTATCCTTCCCATTTCTTAATCTTCTATCACTATCCAGCCCATGGATAAACGGTTACATAATTGCTTCCATTATAATCCATTCTTTGTGGATACGCAAGACATACAAACGGCAGATACCACTTACATAATAACATTAAAAATTGTAAAATATAAGTATGAGTTGTAACAGCTATTACCAACACATAAATAAGGAGGTAGATCCCTATGAAGAAAAAAAATATTGCCATTATTACAGGTGCAAGCAGTGGGTTTGGAAAAGAATTTGTTAAGCTTCTCTCTCAAGATCCTAGTATAGATGAGCTTTGGGCAATTGCCAGAAATCAAGAAAATTTAGATGCCCTCTCTAAGGAATATAAAAAGATAAAAACCTTCTCTTTGGATTTATCACATGCGGAAAATATAAAAAAACTGGAAAATATTTTAAAATCAGATAATCCCAAAATTTCTTATTTGATTAACAATGCCGGGTATGGAAAATTTGGAAATTATGCAGTCCTAAACATTGACGAATCTCTAAATATGATGCATTTGAATATGGATGCAGTGGTTGCCATGGGGCTTATCTGTATTCCCTTTATGGGAAAGGGAAGTCATATTTTAAATATTGCCTCACAAGCATCCTTTCAGCCCTTGCCATATATGAATATTTATGGCTCCACAAAAGCTTTTGTGCGTTTCTATTCTAGAGCTCTTCATGTAGAATTGAAAGGGAAAGGCATCTCTGTTACCGCTGTATGCCCCGGATGGATGCATACCTCATTTTTCTCTCGTGCCAAAACGACTACAAAGAAAACCATTACCAATTATGTTGGTATTATCCCGCCTAAAAAAGTTGCAAAAAAAGCACTCATGGACGCAAAAAAAGGAAAAGCATTATCCATTTATGGTGCTTTCCCTCATTTTACACATGTTATGGCAAAATTGCTTCCCCAAAATATTTTGATGAAGGTATGGTTAAGGCAACAAAAACTCTTCTAGACGTTCCTGTACTATCCGCAATTCCGCAGCTAAGATACCAGCCAGTTGTGGAATTGCATTCTGTTCCTTTGATTCTATGGTATCTTTCAAGGACTTTGTAATTCCTCGTATATGCATCGCTCCAATTTTAGAGGAATCTTCCCATAATTGTTTTACAGCTTGGAACAATTCACCGGATATTAATTCCATATCCTGCTCCTTCTGTAATCGCTCCAGTTCTGCGAGCCAATGCGCTATATTTTCATAATATTTTTCTATTGCCTCATATACTTCCTTACCGCTAGAATAATTTTGCTTTGAATACCCCCAGAAAAATCCTTCTATATTAGGATATATCTTCTGTTCTTTTCCTTCATTTTCCTGGTAATATTCCATAAATTCCTCAGGCATAGATTCCCGAATTATCTCTTGTAGCTTCTCCGGAATAATAGGCTTAGATAAATATGCATCGAAGCCTTCCTTCATGTACTGTTCCTTGGATCCTGCAATGGCATTTGCTGTCAGACAGATTATTTTTGCATCTACACATTTATTATCTGTCATTTCCTTCAATCTATGTAATGTCTCTATTCCATCCATCTCCGGCATCATATGGTCTAAAAATATTAGCTGATATGCCTCTTTTTTAACCTTTTCCAGACACTCCATGCCACTGGCTGCTTCATCAATGTGCATTCCTACATGTTTTAGCAACCCAAAAAATACTTTGCGGTTCATCATATTATCATCCACAACCAAAATCTTTGCCTTTGGTGCACGGAATTTTACTGTTGAAGTTACCGTTTCCTTCTTTCGTTCCTCAAAGGTTTCGGCAAAATTTCCCACCGCTTGTCTATCCACTACATTTTGCATAATTTCAAAACTAAAAACAGAGCCTTTTCCATATTCACTATACACCTTTAGCTCTCCATCCATCATTTTAATGAATTGCATGGTTATGTTCATTCCTAAACCGGTACCTTCTATACTTCGATTTCTGGATTCCTCTATTCGTTCAAATGCAACAAACAGTTTCTCAATGTCCTCCTCTTTGATACCAATTCCTGTATCTTCTACAGCAACATAAAGTCTTAAGTTATCCTGTTCCATTTTTCCGTCCACAATGAGCTTAACCCCACCCTCATGGGTATATTTTACTGCATTGGTAAGAAGATTCACCAAAATTTGTCTTAATTTCACGTCATCCCCATACAACTTACAAGGCAATTCGGGATTCATGGCCAAATCCAGTCTTAGCCCTTTCTCTGCTACTCTCACAGAAATAATATTAATGACTTCATATACCATACTGCACAAATCATATTCCACAGGAACCAGTGCCATCTTTCCAGATTCAATTTTAGACAAATCCAGCACATCGTTAATGATTCCCAGTAAGGAATTACTGGCATTTTTCACACCCATGGCATACTCTTTTGTAGTGCTTTCTTCACTTTCCTTTAGAATAATTTCATTCAATCCCATTATAGTGTTAATTGGAGTACGAATTTCATGGGACATATTGGCGAGAAATTTACTTTTGGCTTCATTGGCAGCGTCTGCTTCTTTTCTGGCTACTTTAAGTTCTTTATTATTATGCTCCAAAAGCTCCATCTGTTCCTGTAGCTTTTTGTTATTTCGCTTCATGCTTCTTGTATATTGCCCCATCATATTCTGTAAATGTATCATTACAGTTAATATTGCAAATAATGTCATTCCAATTCTTCCATATTTTCCCATATCAACAATTGGAGACATAGAATTTCTAACAATATCGATTAGCATGCCTATTCCCAAGCAAATAAGAGAAATTAACTCTAATATGTATGTTGCAACTTTATTTCTTCTATATTGCTGCAATATTTTTAATATATATACCAGTATGGTTAGAAAAATCAACCCATAAGATACCACAGACATTTCCATAAAATCCATCTTATTGGTTAACTGGAACAACAATTGCATGGCAATATTAAGATAAGAAAGTGCCAATATCATCTTAACAGTCTTTTGATCTTTATACTTAAAACTATTATGAAAATATAAAGATAACAATATAGGAAACAGCATCAATATAACAAAAATCATGATTGAGAAAAATGTAGAATTTCCATAAAATATAGCCAATGCCTTTGTTTCTATAAAATAAAAACAACACATTAAAAATAAATACATACTTAAATAGCCCATTCCGTATGATTTTTGTCCAAGTCCCCTCTGTACACACCATAAAATTCCATATAATGAAGCTACTAATAAAATCACAACGTTACAAAAGATAGAAACCAAATTCCGCTTTAATAAATTAAGAACAGAATCCGTTTTATCTCCTATCTCCATTTCGCAAATATTGGTAGCAAAATCATCATAAGGTGAATACATTTTTATTCGAATATTCCCTTGCTCTAAGTTAAAAGGAATGTCTATATAATTGTATATACTGCCCGGTGTTTTTCCAAATATTCTTTTGTCATTTACACCAAATTCATATATTCTATTTTCATCTACATATACCTCTAACAGCTTGTCTGCGGAAGGAAAAGAAAGGGTCTTTCCCCAGTATTCCCTGGGTATGGTGTTTTCTATATACACCACACGATTGGCTTTACTATCTTCTTTGTAGGGTAGCGTAATACTTTTTTTGCTACCATCCTCCCTTATTAATTCCCAGCCGGTATTGAATTTCTCTACTTCTGAAGTAGCTATTGTCATATCCACAATTTCAAAAGAATACAAACAATAAAGAGACACTCCAAGCAATAGTAAAAAAACAATTATCCCCATTTTCTTTAGTAACTTCATACAATCCCCTTTCCCCTCTTATTCAGAAGTGTTTAGATAAAGTCTTCAAATTCCACCTCAGAAGGCAAACGTAAATCCCCCCTAGGACTTACGGAAACAGTTCCTACCTTAACACCATCCGGCATACAATTACGTTTAAACTGCTGTCGGAAGAACCTTGTGTAGAACACCTGTAACCATTTTTTTATTTCTTCATCCTGAAATTTATATTCCTGACTTTGCTCTACTGCAATCTTACACATTTTAAATAACTCCTTGGGTTTCACTCCATAACGCAAGGTATAATATAAGAAAAAATCATGCAAAATGTAAGAACCTACGGTATCCTCTGTTTTCTGGGCAATTGTACCATCCGGATTCGGTGGTAATAATTCCGGACTAACCGGTGTATCCACAATATCCTCTATAACAGCATCAATTCCCACAAATCCATTTCTTCCAAGCTCATATCCTACCTGATCAACCAGCGTACGTACAAGAGTCTTTGGGATGCTGGTGTTCACCGCATACATACTCATATGATCCCCATTATAGGTACACCATCCCAAAGCTAGCTCAGATAAATCCCCTGTTCCAATTACAAAACCACCCTCTTTATTGGCCACATCCATAAGAATCTGGGTTCTCTCTCTCGCCTGACAATTCTCGTAAGTAATATCATGTATCTGTTCATCATGTCCAATATCCTTAAAATGCTGTCTTACAGAATCTACAATACTAATTTCCCTTATTTCACAGCCTAGTATTTCCATTAGTTTTATGGAATTTCCCTTGGTTCTGTTAGTAGTACCAAATCCCGGCATAGTTATTCCCATTACGGTTTGGGATGGAAGACCAAGATTCTTTACTGCCTGGGCCGCTACCAATAGTGCCAGCGTAGAATCTAATCCACCGGATACCCCTATCACTACGCATTTGCTTTTTGTTGCCTCTAATCTTCTTTGCAAACCTGACACTTGCATTTTAAAGATAGATAAGCTACGTTCCAATTTGTTCTTAGAAGGAACAAATGGTGTTATGGAAATGCTTCCAAGGAAATCCTCTCTCTCCTGACATTTCTTCTCCCAAACAACATTTTCATAGCTTCTTACGGCAAAATCATTTTTACAGTCACTAAAGGTTTTATTGGCAATTCTATCATGTCGTATTTTGGTCAGATTGAAATCTTTTATCAAAATTCCATCCTCAAAGGGTTTTTTCTCCCCTATTAATTTTCCATTTTCATATATCATATTATGGCCACTAAATACCAAATCAGACGTAGATTCATAAACGCCTGCGGACGTATATACATAGCCACAAATACAGCTAGAAGATATACCACTTATGAGTTTTCTTCGATACTGCTCTTTTCCAATGACCTCATTTGATGCGGATAAATTTATAATAATCTCCGCACCATTAATTGCCAATAATCTGCCCGGCGATATTGGTGTCCATGCATCCTCACATATCTCTATTCCTATTTTAACATTTTTCTTGCCATCTGACATGGAAAATATGAAATTATTTCCAAATAGTATTTCTTCTCCTTTAAAAAGCTCTATTTTTCTTGCATCATATCGCCTTGCACTAAACCATCTTTTTTCATAAAACTCTCCGTAATTGGGCAGATAGGTCTTTGGCACAATGGCAAGAATCCTTCCATTATGCAAAAAAGCAGCACAATTAAATAGCTCCCCATCAACCTCTACAGGAACCCCGACTATGAGCCCCGCTCCCTCTTCCTTGTATTCACCCGTAAGCACAGCCAATCTTTTTAGCCCCTCCATACTTTTACTCAATAGCTGTTGATTAAGAAATAAATCTCCACAGGTATATCCTGTTAATGACAACTCCGGTGTTACAATTAAGTCCACATTTTCTGCCTGTTCCTCGTATACTTTTATAATTTCTTCTACATTTTTTGTTACATTGCCAATATGCACCCTTGGGGAACTGCTGGCTACTCGAAATAACTGTTCCATACTATTTCCTCCCGACTCATTTTTACGGTTATCTGTTATAATCATTTTGATAATATCATAATGACACTTATCTATTCTATTGTCAAGTTTTTTATTTTCTCTTTTTCTTCTGCACAGAATATCCGAAGCTACCCAATAATTCCCCAAATCCATAGTATTCTCCGTGGGAATACATAACCAAATTAGCATCATTTAGACAGAATTTCCCCTTCTCATCTAAATAATCCTTTTCAATATTCACACCTACAACCTTTGCCAGGAACATATGATGAGAGCCAAGCTCATTTATCTCTGTTACCTTACATTCAATATTTACAGGACACTCCTTAATTAAAGGTGCATTTACATAAGTTGCCGCTTCTTTGGTAAGGTTCATTTCTTTAAACTTATCCACATCTCTACCTGAACGAACACCACAATAATCCACAGCTTTTACCAAATCCTTTGTGGTTAAGTTGATAACAAACTCCCCACTATTTTTTATCATATCATAGGAATGACGCTCCGGTCTTACAGAAATATATGCCATAGGCGGATTGGTACAAATGGTTCCTGTCCAAGCCACTGTGATAATATTATCGGCTTTTCCTTCCTCTGCACAACTTACCATTACCGCTGGCAATGGATATAACATATTTCCCGGCTTCCAACACTCTTTACTCATATCTTTTCCCAAACCTTTCTTTTTATTTATGCAACAATTCTATCGTTAAGCCTCCAACATTCTCCAGAGGCTTTTACTATTACTTATCTACCATTAGCATAGCCATTTTATATTGTGAATGTCAAGCTTGTCAGTGAATAATAACATAAAATATGCTATAATATACTTACATATCCACGTAAAATGCACAAAATAAATGTAGGAGGTGTACTTTTATGACAGCATTTGAAAAAATACTATCTGGAATCCCTCAAATGGATAAAGCTTTAAACCACATACGAACTGGTGATAATATAGTGTGGCAGGTAGATTCTCTCCATACCTTTTCTTTTTTTGTGAAACCATTTGTTTCACAGGCAATTGCAGACGGAAGAAATTTAATATATATTCACTTTTCATCCCACGAGACCCTATTAGAACCAATGGAGGGTCTGAAAATATATACCTTAGAGCTATCCCATCGCTTTGAGAAGTTTACCATTGAATTACATCAGATTATTCAAAAAGAGGGGGAAAATGCTTTTTATATATTTGACTGTTTATCTGACTTACAAGTAGCCTGGAGTACGGATTTGATGATGGGAAATTTCTTTCGGGTAACCTGTCCCTTATTATTTGAATTAAATACTGTCAGCTATTTTCCATTGCTAAAAGGAAGACATTCCTATGAAACAGTAGCCAAAATCAGAGATACTACCCAGGTTTTAATTGATATTTTCTCTGAGGAAGACTTAATATATGTGCAGCCCTTAAAAGTACGTAACCGTTATTCTCCTACCATGTTCTTACCACATGCATACACACCAAAAAACAGCGACTTTACCCCGCTTACAGACGGTATTCGGGTAAGCAAATTCTACGAAAGTCTGCATCATACAGAAAATGACGCTGAGGATGCTCTACTAGACAGCTGGGACCGTTTCTTTGCCAATGCCAAACAAAAACACGCAAACGGAACCCTTAGCAGACGGGAGTGTAAATTTATTAGCGATGTAATTATGACTCGAGATGGAAAACTTCGTATGCTCATTGAAAAATATTTTGAAGCAGAAGATCTTTTCTTTGTACGAAGTCGTATGATTGGAACAGGTATGATTGGTGGGAAAGCCTGTGGTATGCTTTTGGCTCGCAAAATCATAGAGACAGAATTACCCCAGTATCACAAACATACAGAGCCTCACGATTCCTATTTTATTGGTTCTGATGTTTTCTATACCTATTTAATTGAAAATAAATGTTGGAAAGCAAGAGTTCGCCATCGTACACCGGAAGAATACTTTACTGCCGGTGAAGAATTAAAGGAAGCCATTGAAAATGGACATTTTCCTGCTAATATTCGGGAACAATTCTGCCGTTTGCTTACCTATTTTGGGCAGAGTCCTGTTATTGTACGAAGCAGTAGTATTTTAGAAGATGGTTTTGGCAATGCTTTTGCTGGGAAATATGAGTCTGTATTTTGCCCTAACGTAGGAGATTTGGAGAGTCGATTAAAAGACTTTGAAAATGCTGTAAAAATAGTCTATGCCAGTACCATGGATCCTGCTGCTTTGGAATACCGCCTTCGTCGTGGCATGGCGCAAAGAGATGAGCAGATGGCTCTATTAGTACAACGGGTTTCCGGTTCTTATTACGGGAAATACTATATGCCCAATGCCGCAGGTGTGGGATTTTCCTATAGTACTTATCGTTTTATGGAAGAGATGGATCCTACCAAGGGTATGCTCAGATTGGTAATGGGACTTGGAACCAAAGCAGTAGACAGAACCATAGGGGACTATCCTAGATTGGTAAGCTTAGATATGCCATCTGCGTTACTAAAATCCGACTCTGCCTTTCGCCATCGTTTTTCCCAACACAAGCTGGATGTATTGGACTTGGAAAACGCAGAAAAAATCGAATTGCCTTTTGAGGACTTTATGCCCCTTCTTCCGAAAAATATATGTAATTGCCTTCTGTCTCATGATTATGATACAGAAAGGATGTTTCGGGATAGTGGCCAACATAGGGATATTTATTTTGTGTCCTGCGATGGCCTCACAAACAATGAAAAATTCACCAAAATGATGGAGGATATTCTCTCTACCCTACAACGGGTATATGCCTATCCCGTTGATATTGAATATGCCATTAATTTAGGAGAAAATGATGACTTTGTAGTAAATCTTTTACAATGTCGCCCGCTGCAAACCTATAACGGTGGTGAAACGGTAATCTTTCCCACAAAAGTTGAGTCCAAGAATACCTTGTTTCATTTAAAAAAAGCTACTATGGGTTCTTCACGGGAAATATCTATTGATGTGATTGTATATATTGACCCTTATTTGTACTACACGTATCCGTATCACCAAAAGCCTCAGATAGCTAAGCTTGTTGGTGCTATTAACCAATATTATAAAGGCAAAGGAAAACAAATGCTTTTATTTACTCCAGGTCGAATCGGAACCTCTTCACCGGAACTTGGTGTGCCCGTTTCCTTTGGAGAAATTAACGAATTTGCAGGAATTTGTGAGGTTTCTTACAGCAAAGCGGGTTATATGCCAGAGCTTTCCTATGGAAGCCATATGTTTCAGGATTTGGTGGAAGCAAATATTTTATATGCAGCGATTTTTGAAAACCAACATACTTTACTATATCAACCGAAAATATTAGAGAATCGTTGTGATAATTTATTTCCTGCACTTTTCCCTGATTATGCCCAATTAGGTTCCATGATAAAAATATACGAACCCCTTCACTTGACCTTATACCATGATTTTGAAAAGGAAGAAATTCTATGTACGTTCTAAGCAACAGTTTAACCACAGTCTGAGCCAATGTCATTTCGTTCATTTTAAAGGTTTTTAAGAGATTATATGGAACATATACCTTGCGAAATTAACGAAATGACATTGTGGACAGGTTTGTTGTAGAAATTGAGTTTATACTTTTTTTAGAATTAAAATTATTTTTTTAGAAAATCTACATAAAAAATACACATATTTCTCCTATAATAACATTTGCAAGAATTTTTTCATACATTTGAATACTCCCCTCTGAACAATATATATAGTTCAGAAAGCAAAGCGAGCAAGCACATTTTTACAATTCACTATTCCATGTGCTTGCTCGTTTTGTTATGCCAAATATGGGACGCAGTGCATCCTCTGCCCCTGTTCCCATTGACTTTTATAATTCTGTTCTTCCTTCTAAGGCACGAAGCAATGTTACCTCATCTATATATTCTAAATCTCCTCCAACCGGAACCCCACTGGCAATACGCGTTACCTTAATCCCGGAAGGCTTTATTAATTTACTCATATACATAGCCGTAGTCTCCCCCTCTAGGCTGGAGTTGGTTGCAAGAATTACTTCGTCCACTTCCCCCTGTAATCTAAGAATTAACTCCTTCAATCGTATATCTGCCGGACCTATTCCCAGCATAGGAGAAATTGCTCCATGTAGTACATGATACACCCCATCAAATTTCTGTGTTTTTTCATAGGCTACCAAATCTCTTGGATTTTCCACTACCATAATAACCCGTTGATTTCGTTTTGGATTACTACAAATAGGACACAACTCCCCATCTGTCAAGGTGCAACAATTATTACAATACCTTACAGTATTTTTTGCAGTTTGTATTGTCCCTGTTAAAGCATCTACCTGTTCCTTTGGCATGTTAATAATATGAAATGCAAGTCTTTGTGCCGACTTTGCACCTATTCCGGGTAATCTGGATAATTCCTCAATTAACTTATTTATTTGACCACTATAGTATTCCATGCTATCTCTCACTTTCTTTTCTAAGTATTGCATTATTTTTATCCATTCCACTAATTTTAAGTGGGATTGAACACTGGCGGAGCAATCTAGCATACACCATGCTGTTTTGACAGGCTAATCCTTATATTCATTCTCTTAGTGCCACAACTCCATTTTAATTTTCTAGGATTCCAAGCAAATCTTCTCTGGTAAGGCTTCCCTCCGCAAATCCTTCCTGAGATATAATCTGATCCGCCAGATTCTTCTTCTTTTCTTGCAAAGCAAGTATTTTTTCTTCAATACTATCTGCCATTATTAGCTTAAATACAGTCACAACATTCTTCTGTCCAATACGGTGTGCCCTGTCCGTTGCCTGATTCTGTGCAGATAAATTCCACCAAGGATCAAAATGAATCACCATATCTGCTCCCACTAAATTCAATCCAGTTCCACCCGCACGAAGAGAAATTAAGAAAACCGGCACTTTATCTTCATTAAATTCACTTGCCATCTCAACTCTTTTTTCTTTCTTAGTTTCCCCGGTGAGCATATAATATGCAATTCCTTTCTCCTTTAGCTTCTCTGCGATCCTATCTAGCATAGTGGTAAACTGCGAGAATAGCAACACCTTATGTCCACCATTGATAACCTCATCTAGCAACTCCAGACACACATCCATCTTAGCAGAATTTCCATCATAATCCTCATAACACAAAGAGGGATCACAGCACAATTGACGAAGCCTTGTTAGTTCCGCAAGAATTTGAATCTTATTTTCTTTATACTCTTTATCTGACTGCCCAAGAATTTGTTTTCTCAATCGCTGTAAATGTGCCTGGTACAATTTCATCTGCTTTCCTTCCATATTTCCATAAACCACATTTTCCAGTTTTTTAGGCAAGTCCTTTAATACATCCTTCTTTAACCTACGTAAAATAAATGGGCGAACCATATTTCTCAATCGTGTTGCCTCTTTCGATTCTACCTGCTCCTCATCATTTAAGTTAGAAACAATATGACTTTCCAACTCTTCCTTAAACTTCTTATAGCTAAATAACAGCCCCGGCATTAAGTAATCAAAAATACTCCATAGCTCGCTTAAGCGATTTTCTATTGGGGTTCCTGTTAGAGCAAATCGGGTAGTAGAAGAAATATTCTTCACCGCCTTTGCTACCTTTGTGGAAGCATTTTTGATGTACTGTGCCTCGTCAATTATCTGCACAGAAAAATGCTGGTTCTCATACAACTGCACATCTCGTTTTAAGGTATCATAGGAGGTAATCCAAATATCTGCCCCTGTCTCCTTTTCAATCATACTCCTTCGGCTATCTGCACTCCCTACCACTACTAATACCTGTAGATCGGGGGCAAATTTTTGTAGCTCATTTTTCCAATTGTAGACCAGGGAAGATGGACATACCACCAAGGCAGAGAAATTCTCTACAGCCTCTTTACACGCTTGAAATAAGGTAATAACCTGAAGGGTCTTCCCCAGTCCCATGTCATCTGCCAAAATCCCACCAAATCCAGATTCCTGAATGGTTCTTAGCCATCGGTAGCCCTTTCTTTGATAAGATCTTAGTACCATTTCCTGTTCCTTTGGCACCTCATAATCACTATCTTCCACATTTTTGATATTCCTTATTAAGCCCTTAAATAAATTATCACGATGTACATGGACTTGTTCCCCTGCATCTTTTAGGACCGCATCCACATACATTGCCCTATGCTTTGGCATGGTAAGCTTTCCACCAACAAAATCCTTCCCTTTCATTTGTAGTCCATCAGCAAGCTCCGAAAGTACAGAAAGGGAACTGTCCTCTAGCTCCATAAAGCTTCCATCTCGCAAACGATGGTAACGCTTACGCATTTTATAGCTATTTAGGATTTCATCTAATTCTTCATAAGGAAGCTGATCTGCCTGTATAGAAATATCTAAAAGCCCACTTTTTATAGAAACACCCAAATCCACTGTTGGGGTTTGTTTAATTTCATTTTTAAGAAATGCATCTGTAGCAAAAACCTGTCCCATCTGATTTAATTCTGAAATTCCATCCATTAACAGAGCATATAGGTTCTCTTCTTCTAATATGGCAAAATCTGAATTTTTTCTTTTTGCCACTTGGAAATATTTACATACTGTTCCAACCATTTCCCCCTCTTTTCTTCGATCTCTATATACATTTGGGGGCGTTTCCTGGAATATACGGTATCTCTCTTCTCCATATACACACTCTAAACGACAGGTTACACCATAATCCTTCCTATCGTCCATATAAAGATAAAATTCTACCTCAGGTGGCTGATATTCCTCTATGGAAATGTCCTTCTCCTTTATCGTAAAATACTTATCCAAAAGAGGTACTATATGGGCACAAACTCCTTGGATATCCTCCTTTGCCACAAACAATTGTCTTTCTCCACCAAAGGATAAATGTTCTAAAATTACTCGCATATCTTTACTAAAGTTATCACTACAGTGATAAATCTCATTGTCTTTTAGAAAAAATATGGTTTTCTTCCCAATGAAACACCGAAAATCAGGAAAATCCAAGTAGGCACCCTCATCAGCCTTAGAAAATTTTACTTCTATATGAGGATTTCCCTTTTTTAAAGTATAAAATATGTGTCTTCCTCCCCACAATTCTATGCTTCCATTCATAGACAGCTGCTCCTTAGAGCCCTGTTCCACCGCAAATATAAATTTCTCAAATAATACGTCATCCAGCACTATATTTTTCGTGGCAGGGGTATGATAAAAGCTTCTTTTCGTCTCCCTGCTTTTTATATGCATATAATCCATAATAAAATCAAGCAACGGTAGAGAAGATTCCTTAAACTGACCTCTTTCATGAATAAAGCCCAGCCTCTGCCCATACTGAAAATAATCCCCTTTTTCCACATGCTCACAGAAATCCTCCAAAGATTTCACCACATATTTTTGTTTTGTCCCCACCCGTATGGAAATCTCTGGACTTGCACTACCGTATGGAATTGACAGCACCGGCTCTAATTCAATCTCTGCCATTTCCATAGGGGACTCCACCGTCCATTTATTACCGGTTATCTCATTGATAATTTTGGTAATAGTCCTGTCTGTTTTTGCTTTTGGATACTCCATCCCTTTTTTAATACTGCCTAACCCCAAAGCCTCACGGAGCTTTTCCTCTGCTGTCATTTTCCGATTCGCTTCTTCCCTACTCTTTACCTGACTTTGAGGCTCCTGTCTATTCATTAACCGATCCATTTGTTCCAAAAATTCATCTACGCTAGTAATTACTTTTCCTTTTTTCGCTGTGTGTTCTCCCTCTTGTTTAACTGGAAATGCATTTTTTTCAAAAATATTCTGGTCTAATTTTTGTCTTGATTGACCTTCCACACTTATTGAATGATCTTCTTCGTAGGCAACATAAGAAAAGGCTAATGCTACTAAGTGTTTACATAAGCCCGGAATATTTCTATATGCTTCACATTTACAACTGGTTGTCATAAACTGGTATTCTCTCTTTTCATCTAACTGAATAGATACGGAATAAAAGGGCTTATTATTCCCTTTTACCTTTCCATCTATATAGATAACACCTGCACTTTCGTCCCTTTCAAAACTACAATCATATACCTGTCTCTTCTGAAACAAATTTTGACCCTTTTTAAAGGCTGCAGTTGTACATTCCTTTTTTATATTTTTTTCCGAAAAACTCATTATTTTTCCTACTTTCTATAAACAGTATTGTTACAAATCTACAAAGCACACAAGAACTTTTTAAGCAACAGTTTAGGTAGGGCACGCAGTAATGAAGAATCACCATGTCCTATTTGATACCAATAAAACTTTACTTTAAATCCAACTGCCATATATTCCTCCTTAATTTGCCTTAAACCTTATTTTTATACCATTATTAGTTCTTTTTTAAATACTTTTACAAAGAGCCTCCAAATCTATTTATGATATATCTTGACCCCTTATATCAATTAAAACTGTTTGTTTTGTACCTTCTGGAAAATTACTAATTCTTTGATATTATTGTTTTTCGATATTCCTCGCCAAATTGCCTCTACCAAATGCTGTATCTATTTTATAATTCTTAATGTCTACACTATACCCTTCTTTATAATAATCTGGACATACACTTCCTTTAGTTCCATATTTTTCATTCTTGCCATTAATAAATGATTTTTGTTCAGAATACCCTGGATAATCTTTTGCTGCATCTAGTTCTGATTGTCGCCATGATGGTCTTTTTATAGTTTCATTACCATTCTCGACAATGACTCTTTTCCCTTATATTTATCTAAGCTGATTGCATACCCCTTTGAAAAATTCGCACCTTCCCAAGCCGATATACAAATCTGCTTAAAATTTTATCATATTTTCTGTTTTTTTCCTACCTAATTTTCATCTGATCTCTCTACTAACTTCTCTACCTTGGCATCTGATACCCTGCTCTATTTCTTAAGATATCTAGTTATGGTTATTTTTGAAAAACTATACTATATCACATCACCAAATAATTCACCTTTTGCCCAGACTATCTCCGCTTTTTTGACTGATTTTTATATCTGCTTTACCGCTTTTAGGATTCCTTTTTATGTAACTAACGCCACTCATAAAATAGTGATTATCCAATGACCAGCGAAAAGTAATACTTAACTGGATTGATACTATCAATGCACAGAATGAAGCCTATACAACAGTTTTATTCCATATGGCGATGCAGTGTTGTTTCTTACTGCTTTTGGAATTGGCAGATATGCGATAACATGAAAAACGGAGACACCCTAACATATCTTTAGGTTATCTCCGTTTTTACTTCTAAACAACTTTCTAATTAATATTTTTACCAATAAAGCAACTCTTTGATTTCATCTGATTTTCTTAATATGCTTTTCCATTTTTCAGATGTTTTTACTGTTTCGACATTAAGCATATCAGGAATACGTTCTAGTTCTAAATAAGCTTTTCTCAACTCTATACTTTTCCCCAATATATCATTATCAATCATACCTTCATCTAAAAAAAGATTTAGTGTATCTTCATGCAAAAAACTAATTACATCTATTGAAAATTCTTCAAATAGATTATGCTTAATTGTATCATCATCCTCTAGTAACAGATAGCTTCCACATTCCTCAATTGTACTTTTAAAATTCTCATATCTTTTTTCTAACGAAATCATTTTGTCACCTCTCTAATCATAAATCACAGTTGCTTTATCACCCTTCAGTGGAATATACGTCTCTGGATTTACTACTTTTATTTTTCCAGTAGTTCCAGACGATATTCCATAATATGAACCGCCATGCTTACCTCCGCCTGGATGATAAAAGATAGAAATATCACCGTTCATTAATTTCCATCCACCACCATTACTTCCGTATACACCTCTAGTCCAGTCGTTTCCTAGTATAGTTTGTAATTCATCTGCAGTATACCCCTTTAGTCTGGTCGGGTCACTGAAAATGTCATCAACAGAATTAATATTCCAATGAACATTGTCTGCACCATATTTTCCCTTTAAATATTCATTCCAATCTGCTCCACTTCTAGGTATTTCGTTATCGAAATTTGTTTTTCTACCACTCTTACTACTACCTTTACTACATACCTTCTTGCTCTTCAACGTATCATCCAAATCAAAATATGTAAAACGGATATGCACTTTCATTTCAATGCTTCTTCCAGATTACTGCTCACAGGAAGCTCTTTGATGTCTGGTATCGACTGATAATTTTCTTTCTCTCTTTGATTTCGCCTGTCTTCTTATCAATGTATTTGTCCTTGGAAATATTCTGAATCGGACAATGATTGTTAGTTCCAGCTGTAAACTGAACTTCTCGGATATTTCCAGCTGTTTTCAATTTTACTTGACTGGTCTCGTATATTTTAAATACATCTGAACTGACTTTTTTTATGCGCATAAAAAACACACCCTTTCGCAACATTTTTGTTGTTGCTAAGAGTGCGTTTATATCAGCCTATTGGAAATTCATATCAATTTTTTTCTTTCGTATACCTGAGGGAAAATTTCGCCCTCATTAATCAATTCCTATACGGAATTGTATTCATTTCATCTTTGATTCGATTCCCATTAATATTAATTTTTTTCAGCAATAATTTCTACAACAGATTTAATGTTTTTTTTGAGTCCTAAAGTATAACCATCATCAAGTATTTATAAAATAATCAATTACAACTTCTAATTCATATCCAAATTCTTGTTGATAATAAACTAAAAATTTAATTAATGCCTCTTTTACATCATTATCACTTATTTCTCCTTTGTTAATAAATGGTATAATAACTTTTTCCCAATCATCATATGTAGCTTGATCAACAGGTTTTCCATCCTGAAAAACTGTACAATCTAAATCAGACAAAATAGATACTACTGCATCATCTTGTTTATGATTGTTATAATATACCTCAAGTAATTCTATTGTCTTACAAAAAGCTTCATTTAATGTCATTTTATTACCTCCTAGTATTATTATACAATCCTGTCTCGTCATCCCATGTTCTTGGGGTTGTATTAACGCCAGCATTGTCTACTTTTCCATTTCTAGTTCGAACCCATATTTGCGAACCATCACTTTCTGTTTTAGCATACCAATCATTTCCTCTAGCATCTTTTCCTAAATAATTCTTTTTATCATTTGCAACATTCAAAATTTTGCTTCTATTATCTGGGGTATCAATAATATTTATTTTCCACAAAAAAATAAAAGTTCAGCCATTAATGTCATGGTGTTAGCTCAAGTATCAGATAACAATTTAACTTTGAATTTTCTTGCATAATTTCCTTTGTCATGTACATACTAAATTCGTGAGGTATTATCAAAAAATATGATTGCAATCATCAAACTGAATAAAATATTTTCAGTTAAATATCTTGATCTTTATCTCCAATAACAGTGCCGATTATGAACAAAGACAAAGCTGATTCGTTGTTACCCTTCACAGCTTTGCTGTGCCCTGTAACCATTCGTTATCATCAGTTACTTTTTCTTGTTCATACTCTTTTAAGGAGTGGTTCGGCAAAATTTAATTTTCAGGAGGACGAAACTATGAAAACAAACGCAAGTATTGCCTGTTCCGTAAATGAATGTAAATATCATGCTTCTAATGCAGATTACTGTACCTTGGAAAAAATCCATGTAGGGAAATGTGACTGCAACACATGTAAGAGCGAGGATACAGAATGCGGTTCATTCCAAGTAAAATAGTAGCTTCTCTATAGAAGAACTATAAAATACCTTTTTATACTCTAAGAAAATATATTTTCCCCCTTTTTCTTAGATGAAATTTTTTGTACAAAAATAAGGGCTGGGACACTAAGCATAACATAACAATATGCATTCTGTGCCACAGCCCTTATTATATTTTAAAATTAGAACAAGCCTGCTCCAAAACTACTTGTTAGCCCACCAGTAATGTTATCCATAGCCTGAGCTGTTTCCTCTTCCATTTTACGGTATGCTTCATTTGTTGCAGCCATAATTAAATCCTCTAATGTTTCAATATCATCCGGATCTACTACCTCTGGTGATAGAGTAATCTTAGAAATCTCTTTCTTTCCTGATACGGTAACAGTAACAACTCCACCGCCAGCAGAAGCTTCCCAAGTTTTTTCTTCTAATTCCTTCGTCTTCTCTTCCATTTGTCTTTGCATCTTCTGTGCTTGTTTCATTAAATTTCCCATATTTCCAGGCATACCTGGAAATCCACCTCTTTTTGCCATAATAAATTCTCCTTTCCATTCTATGGTTCAAATTCAATTGCCATCTTCGTCAACTTAGTCAAATCCAATATTGAATTAGACTGTCCACTTCCTGCTTCTATATATTGCAAACGAACATCCACTTGTTTTTTTATATGATGTTCTATGGCATTCTTTAACTCATGTAAATGCTCTTCCTTCTCAAAATATCCCATGGACACATTGTCTTTGAAAACTAATAAAAGTGCATTTCCTTCTCCAACAGATGGGGTAGCTCCTACCAACATTGCCTTTACAGCTCCAGGCACTGAGCCTAAAATTCTCTCCCAATTTACCGCAACCTGTTGCAAATCTTCCGGAACAGCCCTCTCTAAAACCTCTACCGGAGCATCCTCTTCCCTAGTGACTATCTTCTTCTCCTTTTGTTGCTCTATGCTTTGCCTGGGAGAAATAGCAACACCACGCTCGATCTGCTTTTCTAATACTTGAATTCGATTGACCAATGCCCCATGGTCACTTTCCATAACAGGGCAACATAACTTGATAAATGCTACCTCTATCAATACTCTTTTCTGTGTTGCATATCGCACTTGGTTAGACAACTCAGACATAATTCGTATATAACGAATAATTACATCCGGTTCTGTCATGCTCGCTTCTTCTTTCATTGCCTCAAAATGCTCCGAAGAAACATCCACAACCTCCATTGCCTGACTTGAGGTTCCCACAAGCAATAAATTACGCAAATACCATGTAAAGTCTGTTACAACCTGTCCAAGTTCTCTACCACACACAACCAATTCTTCCAAAATGCGCATACATTCTGTTACGGAAGAATCTATGATTGCCCGAAATAACTCAGAAAAAATTTCAACATCTACTGCACCTAAAACCTCCAAAACCTTGTCGTATGTTAGCTTCTCTCCCAAATAAAAGGCTATACAACGATCCAACAGGCTCAGCGCATCACGCATAGAACCATCGCCTGCTTTTGCCACATATCGAACCGCTCTATCCTCTGCCTCTATTTCCTCTTTCTCTAACAATTCCTGTAAACGGTCTGCAATGACATCGATGGTAATTCTTCGAAAGTCATATCGCTGACAACGTGACAATATGGTAATTGGAATCTTATGTGCCTCTGTGGTGGCTAATATAAATATAACATACCCTGGTGGTTCTTCCAAGGTTTTTAATAACGCATTAAATGCCCCCGTTGAAAGCATATGAACCTCATCTATAATATAGACCTTATACTTTCCTTCTGTGGGAGAATATTGTACTTCTTCTACAATCTCCCTAATATTATCTACACCATTATTTGAAGCGGCGTCAATCTCAATTACATTCATGGATGTATGGTTATTAATAGACTGACACACAGAGCAAGCATTACATGGACTTCCCTTTATAGGGTGCTCACAGTTTACAGCCTTTGCTAAAATCTTCGCAATGGTTGTCTTACCTGTTCCTCTGGTTCCACAAAATAGATAAGCATGACCAATTCTGCCTGCACTAATCTGATTTCGCAGTGTTTTTACAATGTGTTCCTGCCCTTTTACATCCTCAAATTCACTAGGACGAAACTTTCGATATAAAGCAGTATAAGACATCTTATCTTCCTTTCTACAATAAATGGTTCCTTTGATTTTTACCAGCCGGCACAAAACATTTTAATTTTCTATCTATATACAATTTACAAAACTGCTACTTAATTTTAACAATTGCATCAGTTAATGTCAAAACTTTCTTGACTTATTTTAAGATTACTACAGAATATGGTGGCAAGCTTACAGTTTCTCCATCCAAAGTAACTTCTGTTCCATCAATACTCACATAACCACGGATCCCTTTATAGCCATAGGTATCCTTGCTTAAAGTAACGGTCTTTGCTTCCGGCGATATATTATACAACATAGCAATTTTACTATCCTCATAAGATTTTGTTATAGCACAAATCGCTTCATCTGTAACCTCTGGAATTACCTCCACTGTACCCCTTGCAATCTCCGGATTCTCATTACGAATACGAATACAGCGTTTTACAAAGTTATTAATGGATAATGGATCCTTTTGTTGCTCATCTAATGGCTGGAATAAGTAGTCTTTTTTATCCATATCTGCCGGTCCGTCTGTCATACCTGTTGTATCTGTAGCAGACCAATACATTGGCGCACGGAAATTCTCATCCTTACCTGCACCACTTACACCAATTTCCTCACCATAGTAAACAAATACATTTCCTGTCATAAAAATTTCCAAAGCATAAGCCATCTTAACTTTTTCTGCCTTAGCCAAAAAGTTAGCACATCTTCCTGTATCATGATTGGTTAAAAACTCTGCAGCTACAGCTGTATCTGATGCTTCCTTTGTCATATTTTGAATATTTATCATACTCTCTGCGAAGCTTTTTCCCACACCCCTAACATCACTTTGTCTAATAGTGGAAATATACACACCACTTGATTGACCGGTCGAGAAATTAAATACACTATCTACTCCACTTTGCAAATACTCCACAGCCTGATTATAGTTTGTCCATACCTCTGCTACTAAATACGCATCTTCTTTTTCAGATTTCACATACTCATTAAACCATTTTAATACCTCTATATTACCTTGGTCTGACTCTGTAAAATATTTCACCCCATCAATACGGAATCCATCTACGCCCATGTCAAGCCAGAATTTTACAGCCTGCTCAATCTCACCTCTTATCACTGGTGAATTCAAATTAAGATCCGGCATCTGATCCCAGAATTTACCTTCATAGTACCATTTTGAACTTCCAACTTGATAATAAGTGCTTTCTACAACGTCCTTCTCTTCTAAGAAATGATAGTATTCAATGTAAGGACAATCCTCTACAGATGGTTTTTCATTCTTCTTTAAAGTACTTAAATATGTACATGCCTCTTGGAACCATTTATGCTGTGAGGAACTGTGGTTAATCATAAAGTCAATAATAAGTTTAATTCCTCTCTTGTGACATTCATCCACTAACTTTTTAAAATCCTCAATTGTACCATAATCTGCATCAATGCTACAATAGTCTGTGGCATCATATTTATGATAGGTTGGAGAAGGCATAATAGGCATTAACCAGATACCATTAAAGCCCATATCCTCAATATAATCAAGCTTTTGTGTTACACCATTTAAATCGCCAATTCCATCTCCGTTGCTATCACAAAATGAATAAACAAAAATCTGATAGTATGTACGATTCTTATCATCAATTACATTTAATTCCTGCACATATTTGTATCCATCCAGTTCAGATACATTCCCCTTATTACAACCACTTACAAACACAAATACCATTAATATAGCTACAAGTCTTGTCATTAATTTTTTCATATTTTCTCCCTTCTATACATTTTCCACATTCTAATTCTTTAAAAAACAAAGCGTGCAAGCATGCTCCGCGACATTACACTTTTCCAATGTGCTTGCACGCTTTGCCGTGCCGAATTTGGTACGCAGTACATCTTCCAAACAAATTCGTGCACATCCCCGGGTCGCTTTTTGCTTTATAGGACGAACTTTCCTATAAAGCAATAAAAGCCCACCCCAAAAAATAGGGTGGACTTTTGAATATGCAAAGCATTAACCTTTTACCGCACCTGCTGACATACCTTCTACATAATATTTCTGCATGAAGATAAACAATAATGCAATTGGGATAGAAATTACCACCGCACCTGCTGTAAAAGCACCATACCATGTAGACAAATATTCTTTCTGAGTCATTGTCCACAATCCAATCGCTACTGTATAGTTATCATAATTTGTACCCATGATAAACTTAGCAAAAATAAAGTCAAGCCATGGAGCCATGAAAGATGTTAATACAGTATAAATCAAAATTGGTTTTGACAAAGGCACTGTAATCTTATAGAACACCTGGAACTTTGTAGCACCATCAATCCATGCAGCTTCATCAATTGCTTTTGGAACTGTATCAAAGAAACCTTTGGCAACATGATAGTTAAGTACCTGTCCTGCTGAATATACTAAAACCAACGCTAATAAAGTTTCTGTTAAACCAACACTCTTTAAAATATAGTATACTGCGATCATTGACATGAATCCTGGGAACATGTTCAAAATCAAACCTACGTTCATTAAAGTCTTTCTTGATTTGAAACGCAATCTTGAGAATGAATATGACACGCATAATACATATAATGTTGAAATAATACAGGTAGCTACCGCTACAATAAATGTATTTCCAAACCATTTTAAGAAATAAAATTGTGTTGTATCTGTAAATAATTGAATGTAGTTTCTAAGGGATAATCCCTTTGGAATAAAACTTCCAGCTCCTGGATCGGGTTCTGCATTGAAGGATTCAAGCACAATCCAAACTACAGGGAACAACCAAACTACTGCCATAATTCCTAATATAATATGAACTGCTGTATCAGCAATCATACGATTTCTTTTCATAGAGCCTGTCTTCATTATTGGAATCCCTCCTCATTCTTATATGATCCCGTATTTCTATAAGTAACTAATGATAATACCGCTGAAATAACGAATACCAAAATACCAATTACAGCTGACAAGTTATAATCCTTAGCAGTAACTGTTAATTGATACAACCATGTTACTAACAGATCTGTATATCCGGCATTATAATAATCATTGGTCTTAGGTCCACCACCTGATAAGAAGAAGATGACATTAAAGTTATTAATATTACCTACAAAGTCTGTAATTAACTTCGGTGTTGTTACGAATAACATATAAGGTAAAGTAATCTTCCAGAAAATTGTATTGGCATTAGCGCCATCCACACGTGCAGATTCATACAAATCAGAAGGAATATTCTGTAAAATACCTGTTGTTACCAACATAGTATATGGCTTACCTACCCATAAGTTTACAATAATATTGGTAACACGAGCCAAGTTATTTGAAGTAAGGAACTTAATCGGCTCAG
>JAFQAU010000057.1 GCA_017399885.1 Lachnospiraceae bacterium | reverse complement strand
GTGTTAATATTGATCCGGAGAAGCCTTTGAAAAAGAATATGAAACTCATTGTGATTGCAAATACAACAAGACTGAGTAAATTAAAATAAGGGCTATTTTGGAGGGTGAATAGATGAAAAAACAGAATGTTGGATTTGCATTTCTTTTGTTGGGAGTGATTTTTGCACTTGCCCCAATATCATACTTCTGGTGGATAGGAGTTGTTTTGGGAGTAAGTGGATTAATTGTTGTATTTAGTGGTGTAAAAGATGAATAACATGGGAGCATAAGGTGATGAATATTAGAAGTTTATGGAGGTTTTTATGGAGATAATAGATAAAAAAATAGATGGTGGAAAAGCATTTGATTGGGGAAAAACTTCATCTGATTATGCAAAATATCGTGATATTTATCCACAGGATTTTTATGACAAGATAGTAAGTCGTAAACTGTGTATAAAGGGACAAAATGTGTTAGATATAGGTACTGGAACAGGCGTTATTCCAAGAAATATGTATTCTTATGGTGCAAAATGGATAGGCACAGATATATCAGAGAAACAGATAGAGCAAGCAAAGATTTTATCAAAGGATATGGATATTGAATATTATGCTTGTTCTGCAGAAGATTTAGAATTTTCAGATAATACATTTGATGTGATTACTGCCTGTCAATGTTTTTGGTATTTTGACCATGATATGATTATGCCTAAATTACATAGAATTTTAAAGGAAAATGGTCGTATATTGGTATTATATATGGCATGGCTTCCTTTTGAGGATAAAATAGCTGGCGAAAGTGAAAAACTTGTTTTGAAATACAGTCCGAATTGGAGTGGAACGGGAGAAACTATGCATCCAATACATATTCCAGAGTGCTACAATGATAAATTTGAATTAGTATATCATGAAGAATATAAGTTAAATGTTCGTTTCACTAAAGATAGCTGGAATGGGAGAATGAAGGCTTGTCGTGGGGTTGGGGCATCTCTTACAAAAGAAGAAATTGCAAGTTGGGAGAGAGAACACAAGGCATTGTTAGAAAATATTGCACCAGAAGAATTTGATATTTTACATTATGCAGCAATTGCTGAATTCAAAAAGAAGTAAATTTCAGTCTTACAGAGAGGCTGAAAAGCAACAGAAGATTTAAATTTGATGGAGATGAATTATGCGTATAGAACATATTGCAATGTATGTAAATGATTTAGAAACAACGAGAGATTTTTTTCTTAAGTATTTTAATGCGAGGTCTAATAGTGGGTATCATAATGAGACTACCGATTTTCGCTCTTATTTTTTAAGCTTTGATGACGGTGCTCGCTTGGAGATAATGAAGAAACCTGTAATGGAAGATGCTGTAAAAGGCATAGCACGTACTGGATATATTCATATTGCTTTTAGTCTTGGAAGTAAGAAAGCTGTTGATGAACTTACAAAAAAAATAAAAAATGATGGATATGATGTCATAAGTGGACCAAGAACGACAGGCGATGGATATTATGAAAGTTGTATAATAGGGATTGAAGGAAACCAGATTGAAATTACAGTATAGAATTATATGAAGACGAAAATTTCAGTTCTACGCAGAGAAAATAGTAGCCAATGCAGATAGTTTTGCATTGGCTATCATACTATTCTTCGGTATTTATGAGATTGCTGTAATACTTGGTTTTGCCGGATAAAACATCATCGTAAAAGCCTTGTTTACAGTCAATATAGTCAATGCAGTCCTGTACTTGTTTAAGCTGTTCTACTAGGGATTTTCGTTTGATATCCAGGATAACTTTGCGTTCTGGTATGGTGGATTCTCGCTCTGTTGCTGTGGCATTTTTTCTACGATATACTCTTTCAAAAAGGAGTGTGTTCTTATGGGTAGAGAGATTTATGGCAAAAGAGCGGTTCCTGTTGGTGCTTGTTTTACAGATTCCGTCCCTGATACTGTATTGTTACCACATAAACAATTTTTTGCGGCTCATCAATACGGAAAATAGCAATATAGTTATCAATCAGTAACTGTCTGTAACCTTTTCCGGCATATCTGCCTTCGTTTCGCTCTTGGTGGGATTGAGGAAAGGTATCTAAGTTTAAAACGGCTTTCTTAATTCGGTCAACTTGTCCCTTGGCATTTTCAGGAGCCAATTTTTCATTTGCGATATATTCGTAAATGTGGTCTAATTCACGGATTGCTCTGGGGTTGACCTTTACATTGTATTTATCCAAAATGTTTTTTCTCCAATTCTGCAAAAACGATTTCTGCATCAACTGCTTCTGCCCCGTTAGCAATTTCCTGTTCGGATTCAAAGATTGCTTGGTCGATGCGATTTATTCTTGCGAATTTATCATATAATTCATTGCTCATTACAACCAAGTCGCTATATCCGTTTTTGGTGATAAAAATAGGCTCCTGTTCCTTGTGTGCGATATTTGAAATCTCAGTTGTATTGCGTAAATCCTTAATAGGCATAATAAGTGGCATGATGCTTCACTCCTTTCTTTGACATAATTATAGCATAATTATGTTCTGCAATCAATAAAAATATACAATATACCCTTCTTTTTAGAAGAAATCAAGAAAAGGTAGTTGGCTTAAATAGTCATATTATGTTACAATGTGGCTTGAGATTAGTTTTTTTTCTATGTTTAGATGTGTTACGAAGATTAACGATAAATATAATGGTTGAATCATCCTCCCCTCAATGGGGCATCGTTTAACGAAGAGACAGCAACAGCTATTCTTCGTGCAGATGTAAAGAAGGAAGCTATGATTCGTGAGGTACAAGGTTAGGCTAAATACATAATGATAGAGGAAGAATGAAAATGAATACATTCCGTTTATTTACTGCGCTACATAGATTTAAAGAAACTAAAAAAATGTTGAATAGGGTAGAATGTTCAAAGTTAAGTATAGAGGAAAAGCAAAAAGTATTAAAGGCGTATCGTAACGTAAAGAGGTTTGCCTGGATATACGGAAGTTTTTGTTACCGTTTATTTGTTCCGTGCTTTAGATGAGAATATTTTTGTAGCGATATTAGGAGGGATTATTAGTCTCTTTTGTTATGTCATGGAAGATAGCTGTAGGGTGGAACGACACAGAATCGAAACCGGCTACTATAAAAAGGAATATGGATTTTACTTTGGAAATTGCAGAAATGAAGTAACCATACCATTTGAGGATTTGGAAGAATACACCAATCTTAGAAGGAATGAAGCCGGAATTAGGATTCTTTTTTGCTCTAAATGTGGAACTGCTGTACCACTCATCAATTTTGACCGGGAATTAAAGGACTATAAGAAATATAAAAAGAACAGTTAAAAAGTTTTTTAAGCAAAAAGAGGGAGGCTCTTAAGTTATACTGACTTTCGAGCTTCCCTCTTTTTGTTTCTCTTCGAAAGAGAATAAGTTCGGAAGAACCATGGTAGAAGAACAAAAACTTTTTATATATTCTGCAAATATGCAATTTGAGGGTTATATTACTGCAAAGTCAATTACAGATATATATTATCTGACACATCGTTTAACACATAGCGACGCAGAAACACGAAAGATTTTAAGCAAACTTTTTACTTTGTTTCATTTGTTGGATACTACTTCTTTAGACTGCCGAAAAGCAATATCTTCTGAAATTGGTGATTATGAAGATGCTATTATGGTGGAAACCGCAATTCGTTCAGAAATGGATTGTATAGTAACCAGAAATGTGAAAGACTATGCGAAATCTTCTGTTAAGGTGTGTGAACCTTCTGCTTTAATAAAGTTATTAGAGGGAGAAAACGAAACGGAATAAAACATGAAGGGAATAATTAGGGGAACAGCAAGTAGGCTCACTGGTTATTCTTTTTTTTTGATTAAAAATCGCAACTTCTTGGCGAAAATAGTTTTGCATTGACTATCATACTATTCTTCGATATTTATGAGATTGCTGTAATACTTGGTTTTGCCGGATAAAACATCATCGTAAAAGCCTTGTTTCCAGTCAATATAGTCTGCATTTTCAATATATCTTATAGTGAATATGGTGCTAATCATACTTTACTGTGGGGGATGGATGATTTGTTTTAGAAAGAACACAGGAAATTAATTGCTTTGTGATAACTTTTTAGTAATCTTTTTATGATATTATTTGATAAGGAGGTGGAACTATTATGGCACATATTTTGATTGTGGAGGATGATTTTGCAATAAGTGAACTTATAAAGAGAAATCTTCAGTTGACTGGGCATGTATGTAGTTGTATTGCAGAAGGTGATAAAGTGGTTGAAGCAATAGAACAAAAACATTATGATTTGATAATACTAGATGTAATGCTGCCAGGATTGTCAGGCTTTGAGATAATACGTGAGATAAAACTGATGTCGGAAACACCAGTTATATTTGTAACCGCCAAGGGGACATTGGAGGACAAGCTAAATGGCTTGCAATTAGGGGCGGAGGATTATATAGTTAAGCCCTTTGAGGTTCTAGAATTGATTGCGCGAGTAGGTGTTGTTCTTAAAAGGTGTGGGAAGAATGACAAGACAGTTAAGTTTGGTGATGTAGAAGTAAGCCTGCATCAGCACCTTGTGATGAAGGCTGGAAAAAGTATTGATTTGAAACCACAGGAGTATCGTCTACTGGAGGTGCTTATTCAAAATAAAAATCTTGCGTTATCAAGAGAACAGCTACTTAATATGGCTTGGGATTATGATTACGCAGGTGAGACAAAAACAGTTGATGTGCATATTAGAAGGCTTCGTCAAAAATTAGGTTTGGAGGATTATATAAAGACTGTATCTAAATTAGGGTACAGATTAGAATTGAAGTAGGTGATTAATATGAAACTGTGGAAAAAGGTGTACCTATTTGCACTTCTTATTATTACTTTGGGAATCAATGCAGGATTTCTTGGGATTATATATTATACATACGAATATATGCTTGGTGAAGAGAAGGATAGATGTTATACAGAGTTTATGGTTTTGCGTGAAAATATATCAGCAGATATTGCGAAAATGGAAGAGAGTGCATCTCTTGATGTGGATTATTTCAGAAAATTTCTTGTAGCATATAACAGTTACTATGAGTCTGACACACAATTAATGGGTATGGCCTTTGGTAAGTCTGTGACAGAAGGAATACCTGCAAAAGAGTTACCGTTGGACAATGGTATACTTATAAGAGATGAAGAACAGAAAACGGTGATATATGTTTCTCAAATTCTTGATGATGATCATGATAATTATCGTATTGTTATGAGGAGGACACTAGATAATTTTGATATTATGTGGAGTACACTTCAACCGATGTATATAATTGGTGGAATTATTCTATCATTAGGGGTATCTTTAACATTGGCATTCGTAGTGCGTATGGTTTTGAAGCCGATGGATAAGCTTGAAGCTGCCACAAGAAAAATGCAGGAAGGTGACCTGGCTACAAGAGTGGAAATAGCAGGAAAAAATGAGTTATCTAAGCTTGGAGATCAATTTAATTTAATGGCGGATGCTATAGAGGAGAATATAAAAGAGCTAGAGCAGCAGTCACAGCAAAAACAAGAGCTTATAAACAATCTGGCACACGAGATGAATACACCTATAACCAGTATTCAAGGGTTTGCCGATTATATGAAGATGAGTAAATTGTCAGAGGAAGAACATGAGGAATGCTTGGATTTTATAGTAAATGAAAGTAAGCGTCTTAAAGATATTTCATCTACCTTATTGGATATGGCTAATATGGAGGTATCAAAGAATAAGTTTTCTATAAAAGCTGTATGTGATAGATTAAATGGTCTATATGCAAAGAAATTTGAGGGCAAGAAAATAGCCTTTCGCATTGTGTGTGAGATAGAGATGATGTTTGGAAATGGAACATTGATAGAGGGGCTTATGCGTAACCTTATAAATAATGCATATAATGCTGTTTCTGACAAAGAAAATGGAGAAATAAATACTAGAATTTACAAGTGTAGCAACCATGTTATCATAAAAATATCTGATAATGGTTGTGGAATTTCAACAGAGCATATAGGACACATATTTGAGCCATTTTATCGTGTGGATAAGGCCAGAAGTAGGATGAAGGGTGGTTCTGGATTGGGGTTACCATTATGCTATAAAATAGCCCAAATTCATGGTGGAAGTATTGATGTAAAATCAGTAGTTGGTGAAGGAACAACATTTTTAGTAAATTTACCATTTGATAACCTTTTGGAAAATATTCGATTTTCATAAAAGTCTATAATGTAAATATGGATAAAGAAAGGAGATGTGATTTTATGAAAATCAAGAATGTAGGTTTAATGGCAATAACGATAGCAATAGTGGGTTGCGGAAGTCTTGCATTGGTAGCATCTATGTCACAGATAAAGGGAGCTGTGGAAAAAGAAGCAAGTGGGGATGTAGAGATAGCCACCAATGTTGGAACAACGCATGTAAATGTTGAGGAGGTTGAAACGGAAGATAAAGTAGATAAGGTAGATAAGGTGTATGAATTTGAAGATAGCATCGACAAAGCTATAAAGCCTTATGTTTTGTCAGAAAAAGAGAGCCCTGATGAGCTTTGGAATGTTGCAAAAATTACGTCCGTTTATGAAGGAAAGGTCATTTCCATACGTGATGGACTTGTAACAAAGGATGAGGCTATCAGTAACTTAACTAAGATTATGGATTACATTTATGGGTATGTAGATGATCATTTTCTTGTGCCAAATGATATTGATAAGACTGCCTTTGAATATGATATACAGCGACAGTACCACATGGTATATGGTGATGGAGCGATTAGTTATGGTGTGTTTGTGAAAGAAGATGGGAATATTGTGTGCACCATAGGTATTGTTTTGGAAGAGGAAGCAAGACTTCGTACTTTTGCTATGGACGGATTAGTCGATTTATATGGTGGTGAAAAAAATGAGATACCAGAAGAGTACCTTATAGAAAACTGGTGTGCTGCTAAGGAACAAAGACAGGAAATATATAATGAGTATTTTGTAAAGTCTGAGGCGATTATAAAAGATATGCTTGGTATGCCAGATATCAGAAAAGAAATCGTTGATGTAGATTGTGGAAGTTATTTCAATGCTGATAATGGGTGGTCAGAGGTATGCTTTGGATATGTGCTAAAGGATGGCACATATATAAAAGTATTCTACAATCGGGTAAATGGCAGGTGGATAGGGTATACTATAGCGGGATATTATCAGGGGTAATACATATAGGCAGATTGCTACAAGTAGTCTGCCTATTAATGTTTTCAGATTTATAGCACATAAATAATAAATATGACACAGGGTGTCAGGTTATTTGTGTTATAATGTAAAACAAAAAACATAAAAGGAGAAAAATTGTATGCCAAGACCACACACAAAGAAGGATTTAATTGAAGCAGCAGATTTAAACTATGGAAAACTTTTGAATCTTCTTGATTCTATGACAGAAATAGAATTAAGCACAGAATTTGACTTTTCATCAGATGCCAAAAAGAAAGAAGCTCACTGGGGAAGAGATAAGAATTTAAGAGATATTCTAATTCATTTACATGAGTGGCACAATCTGATGCTTGAATGGGTAGCTAACAATAAAGCTGGGTTGCATAAGCCATTTCTAATGGAAGGTTATAATTGGAAAACATATGGTGCTATGAATATTCTGTTCTGGAAAAGGAACCAATCAGTTACCTTAGACATGGCATTAGAACAGTTTAAAGAATCACACAAAAAAATTATGGAAATTATCCAAACAATGTCAAATGAAGAATTATTTCAAAAGAATGTATATGACTGGGTAGGTGGTAGTACCATTGGATCTTACTTTGTCAGTGTAACCAGTAGTCATTATGAATGGGCTATGAAAAAGCTAAAAGCACATAGGAAGATGTTAAATGTTAAATAGATTATTTCAAATAGTATATTTATTAATGGAAAAACCACAGATGACAGCAAAAGAGTTAGCTGATATTTTTGAGGTTTCAGAGAGAACTATATATCGGGATATTGATAAATTAACCATGGCAGGAATTCCCATTTATACGAATCAAGGTAGACATGGGGGTGTGTCCATATTGCCGGACTATGTTTTGGATAAAGCTGTCCTTACAACAGAGGAAAAGAACAAAATATTGGAGTCGCTTAATGCATTGAACGAAGTATCCTTCACTACTGATAATGATTCTATATCAAAACTTCACACTTTTTTAGGAAAACAATATCAGGATTGGATTGAAATAGAGTTTTCTAGTTGGGGGAATAGTAGTGAAGATGCTGCTACTTTCGAACGGATCAAAAATGCCATATTGGGACACTTTTATATGGAAATCGTATATTCTGGAAATCAAGCGGGATTGGTTCAAAGAAAAATAAAACCCATAAAATTATGTTTTAAAGATCAGGCATGGTATCTGTACGCATATTGTTGTGTGCGAAAAGACTATCGTTTCTTTAAATTGAAAAGGATATCTCATATAGAGGTATTGGACAGTCTTTTTGAACCGGAAAATGTTGGAAAAGTTTTGTCACAGGTTAATAATAAGTACTCTGATAGTCTATTAAAAATCTCGGTAACATTGGAAATCGGTCCAGAAATGGCATTTCGGGCATACGAAGAATTAAGCAATATAGTGGTCACGGATAAAGGCACACTATTGTGCAATATTGAGGTTTCGGATATGAATTGGTTTACGAGTTATGTACTTTCCTATGGCTCGCATATCCAAGTATTAGAACCGATAGAATTAAAGGAAAAAGTAATGCATGAAATTGAAAAGATGAAACATTTATATTCCGATTAGAACGAGGAGGTTTGTATATGCCATTTGATTACAAAAAAGAGTATAAAGAATTTTATATGCCATCAAAGCAACCGGGGATTATAACAATTCCGCCTATGAATTATGTGGCGGTACGTGGACAGGGGAATCCAAATGAAGAAACAGGTGAATACAAGCATGCAATCGGACTTTTGTATGCCATTGCATTTACCATAAAAATGAGCTACAAGGGCAGCCATAAAATGGATGGATACTTTTCTTATGTGGTGCCTCCGTTAGAAGGTTTATGGTGGCAGAAAGATGCGGAAGCTATTGATTATTCACATAAGGAAAACTTCCAATGGATTGCTATGATACGTTTGCCGGAGTTTGTCACAAAAGAGGAGTTCCACTGGGCAATAACGGAAGCAACCACGAAAAAGAAGATGGATTTTTCCAAGGTTGAGTTTTTAACTTATGATGAGGGAGTATGTGTACAAAGTATGCATATGGGAAGCTATGATGAAGAACCGCTTACAATAGAAAAGATGGATGCGTTTATAAAAGAGCAAGGGTATGAGCCAGATATGAAAACGGGAAGATACCATCATGAAATATACATAAGCGATCCCAGAAAATGTGCACCGGAAAAATTGAAGACCGTTATTCGTCATCCGATTCGAAAGTCTTTTTCTTCCGTAAATCAGCTACCTTTTTTAGAATCGGCTGAATTACTTCAAAATTTAGATAAATTGCATACGACAGAATTGGGTGTCATGCGAATCAAAAAAAATCTTTCTTTGGATATAGATAATGTTGTTGGGTGGTGTAAAGCCAAAATAAAATCAGAGAATGCTTCTGTTTTAAGAAAAGGGAAAAACTGGTATATTAATATAGATGATTGCATAATAACTGTAAATGCTTATAGTTATACAATCATAACAGCACATAAGGAAAACGGAGGAACAATAAATGCAAGAAAGACCTACATTGAATAGACAGTTAGATAGTACAACTTTTCGTGATTTTTATTGGCTCAAAGAAGAATTAGTAGACTTTTGTAGAAATAATGGTCTATCTACAGCCGGTGGAAAGTTAGAAAT
>JAFQAU010000056.1 GCA_017399885.1 Lachnospiraceae bacterium | reverse complement strand
TATTTATGGAACATGGGGCGTATTGATTTGATTTTTTATTTCATTATACAAAGTGGAAGTAAATTTATAGGATATAGAATGGGGAAATGCTATAATAAATTGCCACTATGGCTTATCAGAAAATGTAGTATGCAGGCATCCTATTGGGCTAAGGGAAAGGAGTAGAACAATATGGGAGAGGTAAGTATTGTAATGGCGACCTATAATGGGGCACATTATTTAGAAGAACAAATAGAATCTATATTAGCTAATACATATGAAGATTGGACTATGGAGATTTGTGATGATGGTTCTACAGATAGAACTCTATCAATTATAGAGCGTTATCAGGAGCTGTATCCTAATAAAATAAAGTTTCATCCCAACGAAGAGCAGTTAGGCGTAACTAGGAATTTTTTAGAGGGTGCAATGAGAGCGAATGGCGAATATGTTATGTTCTGTGATCAGGATGATGTGTGGTTGCCGGAAAAAATAGAAAAAACTCTTAAATTTATGAAAGAAAGAGAAAAGTTATCTGGTGAAAATACGCCGATTGCGGTATTTACAGATGCAAAGGTTGTAGATGGAGCACTGAGAAATATAAACAGTTCTTTTTTTGCTTATAATAAATTAGACACAAAAAAAATTGATTTGCCACATCTTTTAGTAGAGAACAAAATGATAGGATGTACAACAATGATTAATCGAGGGATATTAGATAAGGTTATAGAATTTCCTAATTTTGCAAGATATCATGATTGGTGGATTGCATTGATAGCTGCTGTATTTGGAGAGATAGCATTTTTAAATGAATCAACTATGTTATATCGTCAACATAGTAAAAATATGGTAGGAAGCCAGAGCTTTTTTGCATATGTAATAGACAGAATTAAAAATATAAAAAAACAAAAAGAGAACTTGATAAAAACGGAAAAACAGGCATGGGAATTTTGTGAAATATATAAAAAATACCTACTGGAAGAGCAAAGACAGATAATATGGGACTTTGCCAATATTCGTAGTGAAAATTTAATAGAACGAAGGGATAGATTATTTCGTCACAAATTATGGAAAACAGGAGTAGCAAGAAATATAGGACTATTTTTCTTGATATAAAATGGTGGGTGCTTGCTTGCACCGTTCAATTTAAAGAGAAATAAACAAGGAAAGAAAATGAGTAATAGAATGGATAGGGAAAATAAAAGTGAAAGAAAACGGTTAAATATACCGGATTTTAAAAAAGAGTCAGAGCAACAATATCAATATGCCAATAGAGCCAATCGGTATAATGGGGAGAGCGCAGAGTCTCAAAGTATAGAAAAGAAACCGGAAAGAGTAGTAAAAAGAACAAAAAATACTGGATATAAGGGGAATACTGTCAATACGAAAAAAAAGCATTCCGCTAAAAAAAATTCAAAAAGTAAAAACAGTGTGAAAAGGGGCAATAGTGAAAAAAGAGATAATAACATGAAATCTCAAAAGAGAAAAAGTACTACGCCTCAGGTAAGTGGAAAAAGAAAAAAAATAAAAAAAAATAAGCTATTGACTCGTTTTCTTGTGGCAACTATGCTTATTGCATCCGTTACAATTGGTGGAATTGCAGGAAAGATGCATGCACAATTCAATTTGGCTTTAAATCAGAGAAATGAAGGTGAATTTGATTTAGAAGAAGTTGTTGTGGATGAAACTATGCTGGACTCTGATGAAGAGATAATTAATATTTTGTTGGTTGGCGCCGACAAAAGAGCAAGCTGGTCAGAGGTAGGGCGATCAGATGCTACAATGGTAGCTACTATTGATAGAAAACATAAAAGATTAAAATTAACTTCATTAATGAGGGACATGTATGTAGATATACCAAATCATGGAAGGGATAAATTTAATGCTTCCTATTCCTATGGCGGAATTCCATTGTTATATCAAACAATTGCCTATAATTTTGATCTAAAAATAGATGGGTACATATTGGTGGATTTTGCAGCCTTTAAAAAAGTAATCAATAAACTGGGTGGAGTAAAAATTGAATTAACACAGGCAGAAGCAAACTATTTAATTACTGCATATAAAACGGGAACTGTTACTAAGGTAAAGGCTGGTATGAATAAATTAAATGGAGCGCAGGCGTTGGCTTATACTCGGATTAGACAAGATGTGGAAGCTGATTTTGGGAGAACAGCAAGACAAAGAAAAGTATTACAATCATTATTTACAAAAATGAAAACGAAATCTTATAGTCAATTAATTGAGTTAATGAGTGAAGTCATGCCCTATATTACAACAGATTTGTCTAATGATGAAATATTTGCATACATGGCAGATGTAATAACCATGGGAACTACAGAAATAGATCAAAAAAGGATACCAATAAATGGTGCCTATACCACAGAAAGAATCGGTGGGAAAGAAGTCTTAATTCCAGATATAGATGTAAATAAAAAAGAATTTCAAAATTTTATTTTTGAATATAATGGAGAAGCATAGAGCATATAAATCATGGACTTGCAACTAGTAAAATATACGATATTGATACCTGGGCAATCAGCAAAGTGGTTGCCCCTGCCTGAACTGTTGCGACCTGTTACAGAAAGGGTAAATGTAGAAGTTGACAAAGTTTTTTAGAATTGGTAGAATATAGTTTAGTGGACAAAAATGGACATAATAATTGGTCTGCGTAAATGTGTACAGAAAGGATTTGTACTTTATGAGAAGAATGGTTTTATCTATACTAGTGGATAACACCGCAGGTGTGTTAAGTCGTGTATCAGGTCTTTTTAGTCGCAGAGGATACAATATAGACAGTGTATCAGTTGCAGAAACAGAAACCCCAAAGTTTTCAAGAATGACCGTAGCTGTAACTGGGGAAGATCACACTTTAGAACAGATTGAGAAGCAATTAAAAAAGCTGGAAGATGTTAAAGAGATTACAGAATTGAAGGATGGTGCTTCTGTTTGTAGGGAATTGGTACTTGTAAAGGTACAGGCAAGTGCTGAAAAAAGACAGGAGGTAATTTCTATTGTAAATATTTTTCGTGCTAACATAGTAGATGTTGCACCAGAGTCCCTAATGATTGAGATGACGGGGAATCAGGCGAAGGTGGATGCTTTTATACGCCTGTTGGAAGGATTCGAGATTTTGAATATCGTAAGAACTGGTGTTACAGGGTTGACCAGAGGACACGGGGAAGATATCGCCGGTATTTTGGATTAGGTAAGTTATGGTTACATACACAGATAACTGTTTATGATACCATGCACATAATACATTTTTATTTAATTTTAGGAGGAAAAAAAGATGGCAAAGATTTATTATCAGGAAGATTGTAACCTATCAATGTTAGATGGAAAAACTATCGCGGTAATTGGTTACGGTAGCCAGGGACATGCTCATGCATTAAATGCAAAAGAGTCAGGATGTAACGTTATTATCGGTTTATATGAGGGAAGTAGATCATGGGATAAGGCAGTTGCACAGGGATTTGAAGTATATACAGCAGCAGAAGCTGCAAAAAAAGCAGATATTATCATGATTCTTATTAATGATGAGAAACAAGCAGAAATGTAT
>JAFQAU010000055.1 GCA_017399885.1 Lachnospiraceae bacterium | reverse complement strand
CATCAACTCCATATACGCTTCCAAAAGCTCCAGTTCCTCATCTAAAGACACCATAGAACGGTCTACCTTAACACTAAGACGGAAAAAATCTACCAGATGCATCAATAAATCCGCTACTTTTTTGTCTCCATTTAACTGTGCCTGAATACGAATTGTATCCAAAGTATTATATAGAAAATGCGGGTTTACCTGACTTTTAAGATACAGCATGGACATCTTCTGCTCTGTCAATTCCGCTCTTAAAATATCTGGATTTTCCAGTGTCAGATAAAATGCAAGTGTCATTAATGTAAATCCCATACCACTGACCAGCCATGTTGGATTAACAGCCTGTGCCAAAGCAATACAACCTTGTATAACAAATGCGATTCCAATAACCTGTTTCTTTTTTGCTTCCAGATTTTTCCAGTTTTTTATTAAAAGCCAGGCACACAATATAAGATAAAAAGTCACACCGACATAGCAGACATTTGCAATAGCACCGGAACAATAATTCCCCTGTAAAGTCTTTGTATATTGTACCGGCAATAGCAGAACTACTAATTCAGCTACAATAAAAAATCCCATTGCCAGCCATCTGGCCAATTGCAGCGTCTTTGTATCTTCCTCCACAAGAACCGCTATATAACGGAAAAAACAGCCCATTACCAATATCATACTTCCAATAAAAAAACGATGGAATATATCATTCAAAAAAATTGGTATAATATCCATATGATTTACTGTATAAATTGTTACACCATCAAAAAACAGATGCACCATCATAGCAATCAGTATTTCAGCAAAAAGCCTGTGCATAAATGTACTTCTCTGTCCCTCTGAAAAATAAACATACGCCAGAAAAGCAATTACTAAAAATAGAGAAACTTCCATTCGCAACATACTATTTCCTCCTCATGAATTTGTGGTATCTGTTTACAAAATATATTTTTTCATAAAATTATCTATCTATTTCCTTATTTTCTTTTTCTCCCTGTAAATGAACAACAAAGTAATACAGCATTACCAAACCTGCACTTAATAATACTCCACCAATAATATCAGTAAACCAATGTACTCCTGAAATGAGTCTGCCAGCTACCATAAAAATCGTAAATGCAATAAGAATGCCATTAATGTTTTTTCTAACAGCGCTGTTTTTGATTCGCTCACTGAACTGCATCTTTGCCGTCAACATGACACACATCACAAGCATTGTTGTTGACGATGGGTAGGATGCTTCCAGATACCCTTCTATTAATACAGGTCTGTAGTTTATGACGAACATTTCAAAAAACAAATATGAAGACATTACAAGAATATAAAAACCACCAAGCACAAAAATACTGTAATCAACTTTTAAAAGACTTTTTCTTTTCACCAGTTGTACAAATCCTAGTAGTGCAAACCCCAGAATAAAGCAAAACGGTACCAGTCCTAACCAGTCTGTGATTGTATACAAAGACATATGCACTCCTATTACCTTGTGAATAAATCCATTTACCGTTGCAAATCCCACTGACAAATCTCTCGGTCCAATTTCCTGTACATCAATACAACTAACTGCCTTTGTCCACAACACAAATGCGGCTAATAAACATAATGTAATACTTAAGTTTCTTCGATTTTTCTTTTTCATTTTTCTTCCACCCTTTTGAATTGTATTTGGCTTTTGCCTAAATACACTCTATTCGGATAGTGAAAATTATAAAAGAATCGGGCCGTCACATCTGTGACACGTTTCGTATCATTCCCATTTTATCAGCATTAACGCCTTAATTACCAATAACATAAAAATAAATACCGCTGCATAAGGCTGTTTGCTTATTATGAAGAAAAGTGCTGCAACCAGACTTAATCCCAACGAAATTTTATCCTTATTCCGAACCCAGAACGCTCGCTGGGAATTTTGAAAAGCAAGGGTTAGAATTCCCCACAATACTATTCCAAAAACAATTACCAGATAAGATATCTTCACATACGCTTCAATAGCCGTCAATGAAAGCAACGACACCT
>JAFQAU010000054.1 GCA_017399885.1 Lachnospiraceae bacterium | reverse complement strand
GTAAAGGGTGCTGTCAACCATCCTGTGATGTAACGCCACTTTAGGTAGCAATACCTATTGGGGTTAAAGGTCGGAGGAGTAATCCGTTACTACGACTGGGCAGTTACAAGCCCACTACCTTTAGGTGGTGGGTAGTTGACAGTGCAAAGGAGAACAAAAAAACGAAAGAAAGGAATAAAAGCAAACGCATGTTTGCATTGTAAATGCAATACAATTTACGCATTTATGATTTGGTAAGTATGATGAAAAAATTTAGTTTTAAGTATTTTATGGCGCAGGCATTGGGAATTGTAGTAGTAGCTGCCATCGCTGGGGTGATAATCTCAATTGTATCTGAGATAGAAGATCTTGTCTATGGTACGGTTGCATTTGGTGCATGTTCTTTGGTTGTGATATTGTCATTGTATTTTTCATTTATAGGAGGTATCGTTTCAAAAGCCGTTGCGCGCAAGACAGAGAAAAAAGCAGAAGAGCAAGGGTTTGGGAATTGTCCAACCTTTTATTCAGGTGGTTCTATACTTATGGTTGACGTAGAGGGAGGAAGAATAGCCTATGTAGCCTCTCAAAATCCGGGAGAATTACAGATTATTTCAGCCAAGGAAGTAACCAATATTCGTGCGGACTACATAAAAGGAGTTCTTGGAGGAACCAGATACGTGTTTATGGAATTTTTTTATAAAGGTAAGAAGATTCGTATTCCTACATTTACATCCAGACAGACGTATAGCATGAATTCAGAAGAGGTGCAGACAGCTATTTCAAAGGCAGATACATATTGTGGATACATAGATCAGGCAAGAGTGGCAGGACAATAAAAAGTGCTCTGCCCACTGTTTTTACTTTATAGGAAGGAAAATGGGTTATGATAATTGACATCATTTCAAAGATTTTAGGAATCTTGGCTATTGTGTGTCTGGTACTTCGATTGATTATTTATCCGATTTTGTGTCTTATTATAAGGCATGCCAATACGGAGACGCAAAAGTGTAAAAAGTGTAAAGGTACTATGATAGACAGGGCCTCTCATTTGTACTTAATTCCAGTTATGTTTGATGATAAATATGAGGAAAGTGCAGAGTACTATATAAATAATTTTCAAAGGATTGAGGATATATCGCAGATTCCCAATGGAAGACGCGCCTGTTATCTTTACTTGTTTCAATGTCAGAATTGTGGTCACAAAAATATAAGTATTGTGGGTTTTCTGAAAGTTAGGGACAAGGAAATTTTAAAAGGTGGCGATATTTATGAATACGAGAAATTTAGAGAATTTCTAGAAGGATGAAAGGATAGAAAAATGAAAAGATTATTAACCATGATTTTATGTGCGTATCTATGTTGTACGGTAGCAGGTTGTTCCTATGCAAAATTAGAAGAACAGGAGCAAAATAAGGAAGAGTTAAAGGAAGCAGCAAAGGAACTTGGAGATGATATAAAAAGTGGAATGATTCAGTTGGATGGAAAAACATACACATTTCCTATGGATATATCTGTATTTCTAGACAATGGATGGGAGATTTCCAATTCCTATAAGAATAAAGATGATTACATTGTAAAACCGGGCGAGGGAGTAAGAGAATTTGAGATTTTCAATGAAAAAGATGAATATATGAGAGTTTCTGTGGTTAATTATACAGAGGAAGATAAAAAAATAGAAGAGTGTATGGTGTATAGCTTATATGTTCAGGCATCAAATGTAGATGTGTTGTTGCCTTGCGGTATAAATAAGAGTAGTAAACCGGCAGATGTAGAGGAAGCCTACGGGGAAGCAGATTTCAGAGAAGAAGAACAAGAAGCGGTACGATACCAGTATGAATTTGTAGCACAAGAGAAGTACAAGTGTATGGTAGAGGTTAACGTAATAGATAATGATTATACCATAGAACCGTTTGAGCATGTGGAATACCATTTATTAGACGTTGCTACAGAAAGTGGAAAGTTTCTTGGAGAAGAAACAGAAGGAATGAGTGATAATGAAACCTTTCAAGCATATGTAGACAGTGAAATGAAGGCTTGTTATCATGGGGAATTTGATGATTATGTAAGATATCTTGATGCAGAAGAAACAGAAGCGAAAGAAATTTATGAAAGCTATGCCGAGTATTATGCAGATGAAATTTTGTATTACATAGGAATAAATAGTGAATCCTTAGACAAAGAAACGAAGAAGCAGTATGTTGCTTTTGCAAAAAAAGTTTTAAAGAAAACAAAATGGGAATTTGACGCAGTTACTGTATCTTCAACAGGTTCCGGTTTGATAAAAATGGATGTTTATCCAACGAACCTTTTTGAAGTGATTGAAGAACCGGTAGGGGAAGTCTTAATGGATTTTCAAGAAGAAAATGCCAATATAAATAGCTTGTCAGATAAAGAGTATGCAGCTATGGAGGCAAAATTGGCAAAGAAAGTATTGAATGTTATGAAAGAAAATTTAGATAAAGTAAAAACAAAAGAGGCAGAATGGTTAGCACTAAATATTTCAGATTACAGCTTAAGTGAGGAAAATTGGGAAGATATTGACAACAAAATTATGGACTTAAAGTAAGAAATATGAAAAAGGAAACGTTATGGATTCCATCATAGCAGTCTATGTTATGATTGACGTTTTTATGGGCATGGGTTATAATGATTTGAAAATTTTAATGTGTAAAAAAGGAGAAATGCAGTATGCAAAAGAAAATTTTAGCACCACTTTTCATGACAGGTCTTATTTTGGTTGGGGTAACCGGTTGTCAGAAGGAGTCGCCAGAACAACCAAAACAGCAACAAGAGGAACAGGTTCAATCCACAGAAGCAAGTGAAGAAGTTGCTGATACACAGGAAAGCAGCAGTTCTGTTTCTACTTGCAGCTTGTGTGAAACAGAAAAGGTGTGTGGTATTTACACTTCAGAAGGTGAGGAATATGTTGTTTGTTATGATTGTTCCAATGAATTTACAACAGCCTTTGCAGAGGTAGCAGATAAGCAGACCTGTAGCGCTTGCGAAGAAGAAAAAATATGTGGTGTTTATACTGTTGGTGGCAAGGAATATGTTGTATGTCCTGATGATTACGAAGAATTTGCACACGGTATGCAGTTAGATAAATAAGATTGACATGACGAAACGGTTACGGAGTATGTGGTTACATTCTTTACATAATAGACAATTAACCTAAAAAAGGTTAGTTGTCTATTTTTTACGTTATAGAAAGATTTGTAAGAAAATTTTAAGAATTAAAAGATTGCATGATGAAAACAAATGTGTTAGCCTATAGAAGATAAAAAAGAAAATACATTGGCATAAAAACAAGACAAGATGAATACAAATTAATATCTTGGAAAAGTTTTTATCTACAAGACAGTAGGAAAACAATACCAATGGAAAAAGAAAAGGAGAGTAAATCATGAACAAATTGTGGAAAAGAGCATTGTCTGTGACAATGGCAGTTTCCCTTTGTGCAGGTGGAGTACCTGCATGGAGCCAGGGAGAGACAACCGTAAAGGCTGTTACAAAGCAGGAAAAGAACAGTAAACTTGCAGGAAAAGTAGCGAAAACTAAGGAAAGAACAACAAAAAATCAGAAATACAAAGAAGGCGAAGTTGTTGTAATGTATCGCAATGGAAGCAGCACGCTTAAATCCTTCTCAAATAAAAATACAAGTGGTATTACCATTAAGAGCACTTGTGATTTCTCAAGTACAGTAGATACTAAGGGAAAGATGAGTACCCAGTCTGTAAAAGCGAAGAAAAATGATTTTAGTGTTGCATTGGTAACTTCAGATAAATACTCTACAAATGAGTTGATGTCTATGTTAAAAAAAGAAAAGAATGTTTTACATGTAGAACCGAACTATATTGTAAAGGCAACTGGTGCAGCTGATTATAGTGACTATTTATGGGCTTTAGATAATAAAGGACAAAACGGCGGTACACAAGGTGTTGATTTAAATGTTGATGCAGTAAAGGATGTACAAAATCAGACATCAGAAGAAAAAGTAATTGCCATTATTGATACTGGTGTAAATTATGAACATTCAGATTTAAAGGATGTAATGTGGAAGAATCCTTATGCTTCTGAATTAAAGGGAACATATGGATATGACTTTTGTAATTTAGATGCAGATCCGATTGATGATAATGGTCATGGTTCACATTGTGCTGGTATTATCGCAGGAAATGGAACAGATGGTTCCGGAATCAAAGGTATTGCAGATAAGAATACAAAGATTATGGCATTAAAATTCTTAGATAGCTTGGGATATGGTGATACTTTTGATGCCATTAATGCATATAACTACATATATAAGGCACAACAGCTTGGTGTAAATGTAGTAGCTGTTAACAATTCATGGGGCGGATATTTAGATTATAGCTATGGTGATGATATTCTAGAAAAGATTATCAATCTTGTAGGTGAGAATGGAGCAGTATCTGTGTGTGCTGCAGGTAATTCTGCAACAGATAATGATGAGGAATTACAGAGCCCGGCTTGTTTAGATAGTGATTATATTATTTCAGTAGCAGCTTCACAGGAGGATGGAGAGATTACAGAATTCTCTTGTTATGGAGACGAAAGTGTAGATGTGGCTGCACCAGGTGCAAATATTTTATCTTCTGTAGTAGAGGATACCTTTAATCCAAGTATATATGAAGATAAAGATGCATTATGTTCTTATTACAAGGATTTTGGTGAGACTTTTGTAGAACAAGAGAAAGTAAAGGAAGTATCTACTGTTTCAGGAAGTTCTTTTGCGTATCATGCATATGCAGACGGTGATGGACAGGTAAGTGTAACAGCAGATAAAGAGAATTTCTTTGGAAAGAAAGAAGATGGGGCATCTTCTTTGAACTGGACAATAAAAGATGCTACAGAAGGTGAGGTTTATTATTTAACCATTCCTTATAAGGTAGGAAAGTCTGATACAGAAATATACCATAGCTATATGTTCCAGGGACATTCACCTGAATCAGAGGACACTGATTGGGACGTAAGCTTTATGGAAATATATGATATGGAGCTTACAGAAGATTTTAATCCAAAGAAAGCAGTTGCTTCTGATGGATATATGTCATGGATAGGTGACGTGGCTGCGTATGGAGATGAAAATTATTGGACTCAATTAACATACGAAGCAGCAAAAAAATATAGAAAAGACCAAGACCGTGCATTGGTATTTGCTTTATATATCAGCAAAGATGGAGATTACACATTAAACTTTGATGATATGGCTGTAAGTAAAGAAAATGTGAAATCAGAAGAGTTTGGTAAATATGCATTCTACAATGGTACATCTATGGCAGCTCCTTATGTAACTGGAACGGTTGCTTTAGCAAAAGCAATGTATCCAAATGAGTCTGCATTAGAGACAGTAACTCGTGTAAAGGGTAGTGTTAAACATACAGATAGCCTAAAAGATAAGGTAGCTTCACAAGGAACCATTGACTTAGGAAAGTTAAAAGCACCAAATACAACTGTTTCCGGTGCGAGCATTGGTGAAAACAATGTGATAACTGTAGAAGGTGCATTCTTTAAAGAAGATACAAAAGTAAAAGTAAATGGAACAGAAGTATCTTTAATGTCTAAGGATGCAAATAAAATAACATTCCAGGGTAAAACAAACGAGAAGCTTAACGTTGAGATTACTTCAGGAGAAACAAGTGTAACAAAAGAATTTTTCTTTGCTGCAGGAGAAGAAATTGAAAAACGTGGTGTAGCTTGGAATAACTGGACTAGTGGAACTGTAATATCTGATGGGGACAGACTATACAATGTATACGAAGATGGTATGGTTGAAACTTATGAAGTTGCAGATAATTATTCCTACAGCTTACTTAATGCTGCTGGATTAGGTGAAGATTTGAGTTTACCTTTATTAACAAATGCTGGTTCATATGGATGTTTAGATGCAACAGTTATTTTCCCAACTGAGATAGAAACCCTTGGAAATTACTATGTTTCTATGAGTGCAACACCTGTTTGTTATGGCAAGAACATCTATGCAATCGCTTGTTTAGATGCTGGATTTACACAGAGCAATGCGTTGGTAGTATTTGATGCTACTTATAATACATGGATTAAGGTAGCAGATGTACCAAAGGAATTTAACGGTTTATATAATGCAACATTAGCTGCTTATAAGGATAAGTTGTACCTAATTGGTGGATATGATGAAGAGAAAAATACAGCTTCTAAAAACGTATACAGCTTTGATTGTAAGACAGGAAGCTGGGATAAGAATCCTACTAGTATGCCTGGAGAGAAATACATGGCTAAGGCAGTAGAAGCTGGTGGAAAATTAGTTGTAGTATTAGGAGCAAATAACAAAGGTGCAAGTGGAGAAACCTATGTATTTGATGGAACAAATTGGACAGCTGGTGCGACTTTAGAAGGTATTTTAGATAGCAATGAGTACTATTCCTATATGCAGTATTCAGAGGATATGGAAGAAACGGATGATATTGTAGTAGATCATTACTGGGGAGAAGCATATCGTATATTAAGATCTTACGAAGCAGCTGTAGTAGGAACAGAAGACAAGGTTGTATTTACAGGTCTTAGAGTAGATAAGCTAGGTAATACATTTACTTATGATGTTGCAAATAACAAATATGCAACTACAAATACGAAATTAACAACAGCTACAAAATCAGACGTAGTGAAAGGTGGAGTAATTAAAGACAAATTCTACATCCTATCAGGAGAAGAATATAGCTATAGCTATGATGATTACTATGAAGAAGATTATTTTAAAAATGGATTCTCTATAGTAAAACGTAATTCTACAGAGGGAAATGTTCAAGAAGAGTCTGATAATAAGTATGGTTATTATACAATGGACGGATTGTTATACATCTCTACTATGGAAGTAGCAAATGAAACAATTGAAGTAGAACAAGAAAAAGAATTAACAAAAGGTTATGTACATGGTGTTGGTAACTATAGCATTGGTGATACTATCACATTAACTGCTGTTCCTTATGATGGATTCTTTGTAAAGGATCTTTATGTAAATGGTAAAAAGGTTAAGAATGGTTATACTGTAGAAGCTACAGAAAAAGTTGACGGTATGGAAGTAACTGCTACATTTGGAAAATATGTAACAAGCATTGAAATGCCAACAGAACTTGTATTAGAGCCTGGTAAGTCAGAAAAATTAGAAGCAAAAGTTTATCCGGAAAAAGCTGATAATACAGAAATTATATGGAGCTCAAGCAACGAAGATGTTGTAAAAGTAACACAAAAAGGTAAGGTTACAGCACAAAAAGATGCAGAAGGTAAGATTGCGTTAATTAAAGTAGCTGCCAAAGATAGAGGAGAAGTTTTAGCAGTATGTGAAGTTCGTGTAGAAAAGGCAATTGACGTAGAAAAAATTGAAATCAAAGCGAAAAAGACTACTGTAAAAGCAGGTAAAACTCTTCAGTTAACAGCAAAGGTAAAACCTAATGATGCTACAGATAAGGAAGTAACATGGTCAACAAGCAAGAAAAAATATGCTACAGTCAGCAAAAATGGTTTAGTAAAAGCGAAGAAGGCTGGAAAAGGAAAGACTGTTACTATTACTGCAACATCTAAGAGCAATAAGAAAGTTAAAGCAACAATTAAGATTAAAATTAAATAATTTAGATATTAATATTTTAATCCATGAAAAGAGAACCGGGCATGTAAATGCCTTGGTTCTTTTTTTTACTTTATAGGAAACTTCGTCCTATATAATAAAACTTTGTCCTATAAAAAAGCATTGAATAGAAAGGTATTTTCTACTATAATGAGAGATAGGTTTATGTTGCATTTTAAAACGTTGAAAAAGAGAAAGGAAGAAAAGCATGGCGAAAAACAAATTAAGATTCAAAGCTTTAAGTGTTATGTTGGCAACAAGTCTTGTAGTAGGTTCTTTTCAAGGAATCCCTGTAAAGGCTGAAAAAGGAGAAGGTGTGGTTACTGCTAAAAATAAATTTGACAGTAGCTATGACAGTCAGAATGCTTATACTGGAAATGATTTGGGATGTACCTATTCCAAAAACAGCACTACCTTTAAGGTATGGTCTCCGTTGGCAACTGAGGTGGTTTTATGTAGATATGCTACAGGAAGTGATGGAGAAGAGGGAGCGAAAAGTCTTGGTACAGTAAAGATGACCAAAGGATCTAAGGGTGTTTGGTCATGTACGGTAGAAGGCGATATTGTAGATACATACTATACCTATAAGGTAACTGCCAATGGGAATACCAAAGAGGCAGTAGATATTTATGCAAAGGCAGTAGGAGTAAATGGGGATCGTGCCATGGTAGTAGACCTTGATGGTACTGACCCTGCCAATTGGGATAAGAACTATAAACGTGATAAAATGAAAATTAGTGATATTAGTGTTTGGGAAATTCACGTTAGGGACTTTTCTATTGACGTAAGCTCTGGTGTATCAGCAGAAAACAGAGGTAAATACAAGGCATTTACAGAGAAAGGAACTACCATCAACGGAGAAGGTAAGATTGCTACTTGTGTGGATTATCTGAAAGAATTTGGGGTAACTCATGTACAGATTTTACCAATGTATGACTATGCATCTGTAGATGAAACAAAGGTAACCAATTCCCTAGGCTCCAATTATAACTGGGGATATGATCCGGAGAACTATAATGCACCGGAGGGCTCCTATTCAAGTAATCCTTATGACGGAAACGTACGTATTAAGGAAATGAAAGAAATGATTCAGGCATTGCATGATGCTGGAATTAAAGTAATCATGGACGTAGTATACAATCACACATACGATACAGCAGATTCTAATTTTAACAAGATTATGCCGGACTACTATTATAAGATTAATAATGATATGACATATAATAACCAGTCGGGATGTGGAAATGCCACAAGAAGTGAAAGTGCAATGTATAACAAGTTTATGAGGGAGTCATTGTTATATTGGGCAGAAGAATATAACTTAGATGGATTCCGTTTTGACCTTATGGGAATTCATGATGTGAATACCATGAATCAGATCCGTGAGGATATGGATAAGAAGTTTGGTAATGATACTATTATCCTATATGGAGAAGGTTGGACTGGTGACGGAAGCTATGACGGTAATAGCGCTCATAAGGCAAATGAAAGCAAATTAGCAGAAGATATTGGTTATTTTAACGATCAGATTCGTGATGCCATTAAAGGTGAGCATAAGTTTGATGGAACTATCGGTTTGGTACAGACAAATTACAGTGGCGGTAAATATTTGGAGCCAGGACAAAAATGGCCAAACAACGTATTTGGTGGAATTATGGGTTCTGTAGGTAAGACAGAGGGAGAATATGGAATGTGGAGACCATTTTGGTCCAAATCTTCTAACTCAGTTTTGGCATATTGTTCGGCGCATGACAATTTAACCTTGTGGGATAAGCTTGCAGCAGTAGACGGTATGAATTTTAATTCTACCAGTGACAAGATGCTTCGTATGAACAAGATGGCAGGGGCAGTAACATTAATCAGTCACGGTGGATATTTTATGCAGGCAGGGGAAGAGTTTGCAAGAACGAAAAATGGTGATGAAAACAGTTATAGTTCACCTGATGAAACCAATAGGATTGATTGGACCCGAGTGGATACTTACAGCAATATCCAGCAATATTATAAAGGTATGTTGCAGATTCGTAATGTATTCTCAGGATTTAAAACAGAGTGGACCAGATCTGGTGATAATTGGCATCCAAACGGAATGAATATGGAATGGTTAGCTACAGAGGCTACAGGTGTTAGTGCATTTACCATGACAAATACAGCATCTGGTGAGTGGAGTAAACTTGGTGTTATTATTAATAATACAACAAAGGAGACAACCTTCAAGTTAGGAAGCGGAAAGTGGGTTGTAATTGCTGATGGAAATAAAGCCGGGCTTACTAAGATTGCAGAATATGATGGTTCGGCAGTAAAAGCTGCTGGAAAATCCGTAATAGTAGCAGTTCCTAAGGAAACTTTTGATGCCAATCCAAATATTGCAGATAAGCTAAATAGGGATACTAATAAAGCACCTGTTATGAAGGCTGTAGATGCCCAATCTGTTGATATAGGTGGAACGGTAGAATTTACGGTAGAAGCAAGTGATGCAGATGGGGATGCTATAACTTTATCTGCAAAGAATGTTCCAGAGGGAGCAGAATTTGACACAAAAACAGGTAAATTCACATGGAACAAAGCAAAGGAAGGAAGCTATAAAGTAACCTTCACAGCCAATGACGGAAAGACTACTGCAACTATGGAGGTAGCAATTACAGTTGCATCTCCGGCAACGGAGTTAAAAACCTTAGTGGAAGAGGTAGAAGGAAGAAAGTTTAAGAAAGATGAGTTTACACAAGCAACATGGAATGCATTAGAAACTGCTTTGGCAAAAGCCAAAGAGGTGATTTCTAAAGATGCACCAACAGAAGCAGAATGTAGTCAGGCTGTAACAACATTAAAGACAGCTTATAAGGCAGCAGCTACGGAATATGCTGCAAGAGAAGATGTAGCAGGTACCATTACTTCCGTGGAGAATAAGTTAAAAACAGCAACAGGTGAGGAATATGATGCAGCTGCTATTGCAGATGCAAAGACCGTAGTACAGGAGTCAAAGGATCTTCTTACAAACACAGGAACTGTTGTAGCTTACCAGTATGCCATTAAGAACTTAGAAGAGGCTTCTGCAGCAGTGGTAAGTAACCTTTCAGAGCCACAGGTAAAGGTATCTACTTCATTTACCAACCCACATATCTATATATGGACAGGATCCAGTGACGCTACAAAAGTAGAACATGCAGGAAAATGGCCAGGAACACTGTTAACTGACAAGGATGCAGAAGGCAATTATGTATATACCCTTCCAAGTGACGAGAAATTTAATATTATTGTTAACAATGGTACAACTTCACAGACAGAGAATATTTTGTCTGTAAGTGGAGAGGTAACTGTAAAGGTTACAGATACAGTGGCAGGAAAAGATAATTATGGAAATACACTTTATAAAGTAGAATCAGAGTCCAAACCAGTTTCTTCAGGCGCAAAAGAAGTAAGTAAAACAAGCCTAAATAGTGAAGTCGAAGAAGCAAAGAAAAAAGCAAAAGAGGACTATGCACAAGAAGGATTTGAGGCATTACAAAAAGTAATCACAGAATCAGAAACAGTGGCAGCAGATGAAAAAGCCACACAGGTAACAGTAAACCAACAGACAAGAAAGCTTCGTGCATCAATGCTTGCATTGGTTTCGGTTAAACAGGAACAACCTCCGGTAACAACGCCTACACCAGAGCCAGAGATAACTCCTATACCAGGGCAGACACCGGATGTAGCACCTTCATCATCTGTAGAACCACAGAAAACACCTGATGCCACAGTAGAAGGTTCTCAAAAACCAAGTGAGTCTATTTTACCAGCAGAGTCTGTAAAACCAGGAGAGACAGTTGTACCTGTTGTACCAACAACACCGGGAGAGACTCCAAGTATAAGTGTAGGAACAACTCTAACACCTACTATGCCAACCAATACTCTTGCACCTATTACGCCGGAGGATGCTGTGATTTCCAAGATTACATTTTCCCCAAGCCTTACACAGGTGGTAAATAAAACCATTAAAGTAAAGGTAAAAGCAGAAGGTGGAAGTGAAAACTACAAATATACCTATGAGGTTTCTAATAGCAAGGGTGTGGTAGTTGCCAGTGAGACAGAAAGTACGGAAAAACAATTTAGCTGGAAGGCAAAGAGTGCAGGAACTTATACAGTTGCTGTAACTTTAATAGACAGTGAAACAGGAAAAGAAACAGATTACAAAGAAGCTAAATTTGTAGTTGTAAAGAAGGCCTTAGCTATTTCAAAAATTACACTAAATAAAAGCAAGGTTTATAAGGGTAAAACAGTTAAGATTACACCTAAGGTTACAGGTGGAAAGAAGAATTATAAATATGCTTTTGTCATTAAAGATGCAAAAGGAAAAGTAGAAAAAAATATCTCTTATAAATCAAATAAAACCTATAAATGGAAACCAAGTAAAACCGGTAAATACACCATTTTAGTTAAGGTAAAGGATGCTACAAAAACTGTGGTAAAGAAACAAAAAACAGTGAAGGTAGTAAAAGCAAAATAGTAAGTATATAAAAACATACAAGAGACCTAATACTAGTACAAACCACTAGTATTGGGTTTCTTTTTTGCTTTATAGGATTAGGGTGTCAAAAGCTTGTATTTTTTTTAGCACTTGTCAAATTGCACAATTTAAGGCTACGATTTGTAGACGGTGTCCGTGTCAGCCAAGCACCACAGACACGTCGATTTCGCCCATTTTGC
>JAFQAU010000053.1 GCA_017399885.1 Lachnospiraceae bacterium | reverse complement strand
GCGGGGAAATCGCAATCAAAAAATGCATATATATGCCCAGATATTAGAAGAAGTAAACAGAGAAAGAAAAGATAATATAGCAGGGCAGATATCTTTATTTGATATTGTAGGTGAGGAACAAAAAGCAGAATTTGAAGTGCAATTTCCTAATATAGAAGAGTATGCAAGAGATGAATATTTAGCAATGGAGAAAGAAGTTCTTGGAATTTATGTAAGTGGACATCCATTAGAGCAATATACAACTCTGTTGCAACGTAACATAACAAATGTTTCCAAGGATTTTTTATTACAGGAAGAATCAAATTGTCCTAATGTAAAGGAAAATGAGAAAGTTGTTGTAGGTGGTATGGTTTCTAATGTTACAACCAAGATTACCAGAAACAATCAGATTATGGCCTTTTTTACTTTGGAGGATTTATATGGTACAGTAGAAATAACAGTGTTCCCAAGAGAATATGAAAAAAATAGACAGTATTTTATTGGGGATAAAAAGGTCTTTGTGGTTGGTAGGGTAGCAATTGAAGAAGAACGTCCGGCTAAGATTCTACTACAAAAAATAGTTCCATTTGAGGAAACACCCAAAGAGCTTTGGATCCAATTTGCAAGTAAGGAAGAATATCAAAATCACCAAAAAGAATTAGAAGATACTATAATTGAACACAAGGGAACTGAGCAGTTGATAATCTATTGTGCTAAGGAACGTGCGAAAAAAATATATAGTGGAATGAATGGAGTTTTCATAACAAACCATTTACAAGAAAAATTAATACAAGCATTTGGTGCAGAAAATGTAAAGCTTGTAGAAAAAAGTATTGAAAAGTTGTAAAAAAGGAATTACAATATATAAGAATGACTAGAAGTAGAAACGTAATATAATGATATAAATTGGAGGTCTAAGCATGGCAAATGAAGTAAAGACAATAGGAGTATTAACCAGTGGTGGAGATGCGCCTGGAATGAACGCTGCCATTCGTGCAGTTGTAAGAACAGCATTAGCAAATGGTATGAAAGTAAAAGGTATTAAAAGAGGTTATGCTGGTTTATTAGAAGAAGATATTGTAGATATGGACACTAAGAGTGTTGCAGATATTCTTCAAAGAGGAGGAACAATCCTATATACAGCACGTTGTTTAGAATTTAAAGAACCAGAAGTACAGAAAAAAGGTGCTGAGATATTAAAGAAGCACGGAATTGATGGTTTGGTTGTTATTGGTGGAGATGGTTCTTTCCAAGGAGCAAGCAAGCTTGCAGCACTAGGAATTAACACTGTAGGTATTCCTGGAACAATAGATTTGGATATTGCATGTACAGAGTATACAATTGGATTCGATACAGCTGTAAATACTGCAATGGAAGCCATTGATAAAGTACGTGATACTTCTACTTCACATGAAAGATGTAGTATTATTGAAGTAATGGGAAGAGAAGCAGGATATATTGCATTATGGTGTGGTATTGCTAATGGTGCAGAAGATATCTTGATGGTTGAAAAATACGATAATGATGAGCAACGTATCATCGATAATATTTTAGCAAAGAAGAAATTAGGAAAGAAACATCATATTATCATCAATGCAGAAGGTGTTGGCGATTCATATGGAATGGCAGAAAGAATTGAGAAAGCAACAGGAATTGAAACAAGAGCTACTATCATAGGACATATTCAACGTGGAGGAAGTCCAACTTGTAAAGATCGTGTATATGCTTCAGCTATGGGAGCGAAAGCGGTTGATTTATTAGACAAAGGTGCTTCGAACAGAGTTGTTGGATATAAAGATGGAGAATTTGTAGATTATGATATTCAAGAAGCTTTGCAGATGACAAAGGGAATTGATGAATATATGTACGAAATATCTAAAAAGTTATCAAGACAATAATAAAGTGGACAAGTCCCCCTCATGCAAAAAGGGGACTTGTTCATTTTTTTTCTTTATAGGATTAGGGTGTCAAAAGCTTGTGTTTGTCTGGCACGGACACCATCTGCAAATTGTTATCTTATTGTTGTGCAATTTGACAAGTGCAATTTAGGTTATGTGCTTTTGACACCCTAACCTTTATAGGAAAGTTCGTCCTATAAAACAAAAACCCCCTCATCTTATGAGAGGGGGCTCTACACTATGGGAAACTTCTTGTTTCTTGTAAAAAGCCCATCGGGCAGGATGCACACGGACTTACAACTAGTAAAATAGACAATGTTGATACATGGCAATCAGAAAAGTGATTGCCATTATCTAAAAGGCTACTCTATATCATCATCATCTTCTTGAAGAGTTTTACTTTCTGAGGAATTTAAAGTTACATATTCTCTTTCATCAGAAACCGTCTCTGTAAAGTCTTCATCATCAAAATCAAAATCGTCAAAATCTGATTCATCCATCTCTTCATCATCATTATCTTTTTTGAAGTAATTTTCATATAAATAATATAACCCCGCGATGAAACCAACAACAGCTGCTAGTTTAACAATAAAACTCATAAGTTTTTTCATAATATATACACTCCTTTTTTATTATTTTGACACTTATAATATATGTAACCATTATAAAACTTTTTAAACCAAAATGGAAGTTTTATTTTGTAAAATGAAAAATATACTTGAAAAAAAAGTATTTTAGAGTTATTATCAAGATATGTGCGTAAAAAGTTGTTTTTAGAAATCGTATTGCATTTTAATTTAAGGTAACGTTTAGGCGAATTTGCACATTCTCTGCGTGGACCGTATGAAAGGGTAGCGCAAGAATAAAAGAGATTTAATAGCGTAAATCGTATTTAGATGGGGAGGAAGTACATAATGGCAGGGAAGACAACCAAAAAGAATGATATTAAAGTTGAGGAAACACAGAAAGTAGAAAATACAATAGTAGAAGAGAAAGCGCCAAAGGCAACAGAGGAAGATAATACAGCAAAGGAAACAGCCAAAGAGAAAGCACCAAAGACAGAAAAGACAACAGCGAAGAAAACAACGAAAAAGAAAGCAAGCACAAAGAGTACAGAAGCTAAGAAGGCTTCTACAACAGCGAAGAAAACAACTCAAAAAACAACAACTAAAAAGGTACCACAGAATGTATATTTTGAAGTTTATGGTATGCAAACCAAGATAATGGTAGAAGATTATGAAAAGAGAATCAAAGATATATGGTTAAATAGTTGGAACCGTTTGGTAAAAGATTTAAAAGAGATAGACATGTACATAAAACCAGAAGAAAGCAAAGTGTATTTTGTGATTAATGGAACAGAACATGGCTCAATTGATATGTAAAAGAAAAAGTGTGAGTAAAATCACACTTTTTTTGTAGCTTTTTTGAATGAGTGTGTGTATTACTAGTGTAAGGGTGGTAACAGTCTGGGTAAAGGAATTTTCCCAGAGAGTGAAGAACACAGCAGAAAAGACTCTTTACTTTAGTAGAAAAATAACTTATAGTATTTAATGGTTATTGTTTAAACGCCATAGGTTATGCAATGGTTCATTTAGGGGATTCCCTGTTACCATGTTATAACTTTTTTGATGAAGAGGGGGTAATATGAATAAATTAGCATATACATTTTCCTTTTTAGGAATCATCTGTTTTATTTATACAATGATAATAATATTGTATGCAGGTATTAAAGTATCCTATTTATGGATATGGCCATTTGTAGGATGTGGAATGATGTCCTTTGGTGGAATGATTCTTTATTTGAGCAGAAAGCATATGGTATTTCCTATAGCCTTAAGAATTATTATGATTTCTTTGATTATGGTTATACTAGTGTTGTTTGGTTCTATATTAGGAAGAATTGTGTATTATGGTACTTCATTTAATAGTCAAAAGGTTGATTATGTTATTGTATTAGGTGCACAGGTAAGAGGGAAAACAGTATCCTTGGCTCTAAAACATAGATTGGATGCAACCGTAAGCTATTTGAGTGAATATCCGGATACTATGGTGATAGTTTCAGGTGGTCAAGGAGCAGGAGAAGATATATCTGAAGCAGAAGCAATGTATCAATATTTAATTGACAATGGCGTAGAACCAGGACGAATTATAAAAGAAGATAAGTCTACCAATACAAGGGAAAATTTATTGTTTAGCAAAATATATGTAGGACAAGAACAATCTGTATTGATAGTGAGTAATAGTTTCCATGTATACCGAGCTGTCAATATAGCAAAAAAATTGGGATATGAAAATATAAATAGTCTGCCAGCTAAAACAGATAAGATTATGTGTGTGCATTATTATGCGAGGGAAATTCTTGCTGTTTTGAAGTATAAGCTTGTGGGGGATATTTAATGGGCAGAAGAAAAGTGACAATTGTAATAGGTCAGCCTAAGGGGTGAACAGTTATAGTTTTGTAGCTTTAAACATAATTGTTAAAGAATTCCAACAGTTATGGAGAGATTTAGGCAAAGGAGATAGGCATGAAGAAAGAAAGAGATTATAAGAAAGATAAAATGAAATTTGAAGAAAAAGAAATGGATTGGGATGATACAGAGCAGTTAGAGTCTTATTTATCCGATGCAGTGGCAAATGTAACTGATGATGAAATAGAGTTTAGTGAAACCAATTATAAATGGAGTAAGAAAAAGAAAATATTTGTATCCTTGGGAACAACAGTAGGTGTATTATGCTTATGTGTAGTGTTAGTGATAGGTTACTTTTTATCACGAATTACTTACGAACAGGATTCCGTAAGAGCTGCCTCGGATTTGACACCGGCTGAGATTGCTGCACAGGCAACATTACCACCAAGAGCAGACGATCAAGTGGTGTTAGACGAAAAGATTATAAATATACTTTTAATTGGCGAAGAGCGTATAAAGAGTGGCAGTGGAAATGGTCGTTCAGATAGTATGATGATTGCCAGTATGAATACAGAGGAAAAGACCCTAAAATTAGTGTCTATTATGCGTGATTGCTATGTTTCCATACCTGGTTATCGTGACAATAAGTTGAACGCAGCCTTTAATAATGGTGGAGGAGAGTTATTGGCAGAGACCATTGAGCAAAATTTTGGAGTGGAATTGGATGGCTATGTGAGAGTAGATTTTGCAGGCTTTAGAAGATTAATCGATGAAATTGGTGGAGTAGAAATAGAGTTAACAGAAGCAGAGGCCTTATATTTAAATACTACCAATTACATTAGTGATAAAACCCAAAGAAATGTGGTACCGGGAAAACAGATTGCTACTGGTTCTCAAGCACTTGGATATTGTCGTGTTAGAAAAAGAGCTGCTATAAATGGGGAAAATGATGACTTTGGTAGAACCTACAGACAACGTGCGGTGATCAGCCAGGTATACCAAAAGGTAAAACAATTAAATGTTGTAGATATGGTTACACTAGTAAATAAATTGTTGCCATATGTATCTACCAATATAAGCAAAGTAGATATATTAAATTACGCAAGAGCTGTATTACAGATGGGGATACCTGAAATAGAACAAAAACGTATACCTATCAATGGTGCATATAGAGGAGTGGGCCTATATTGTGGTAGTTCGTTAGTTTTGGATTTTGATACAAATAATAGAGAATTATGGAACTTTATTTATGGAGATGGTGTTGGTGATATTATTACAATTCACCCATCCACAGCAAATAATTACGTAACGGATACACAAAAAGATGATAATTCAACTGTATCCACAGAAGCACCAGTTTACACTGTTGCACCTGTTTATACAGAAACGCCTGTTTATACAGAAACACCTGTAGTAACCGAGGCACCGGTAAATGTAAAAGATCCAGTAGAGACAGAAGCACCGATAGAGACAAAGGAGCCGGTTGAAACAGAAAAGCCAGTAGTAACAGAAGAACCAAAGGCAACCAAAGCACCGGTGGTAACAGAAGCACCAGTAGTAACCGAGGCGCCAGTAGTAACAAAGGCGCCAGCGCCTACACCTGAACCGGTGCCAGAGGATGATGGTTCCGTAGGATAAAAGCAAAGTGAAAGGACAGACAGGGATAAAGATGGGAGCAAGACAAGACAAAGCAGAAGCGTTATTTAAAGAAGGATATAATTGTTCTCAAGCAGTGTTTGGAGCATTTGCAGACATTTATGGAATGGATGAAAAACAAGCACTGCGAATAGCATGTTCTTTTGGTGCCGGAATGGGACGTATGCGTGAGGTTTGTGGTGCGGCTTCTGGAATGTTTATGGTAGCAGGACTGGAAAATGGTACCACGGAAGGCAAAGACGCAGAGGGAAAGAAAGCCAATTATGATGCTGTGCAGTATCTTGCACAGCAGTTTAAGGAAAAATGTGGCGGTTCTATTGTTTGTAGAGAATTATT
>JAFQAU010000052.1 GCA_017399885.1 Lachnospiraceae bacterium | reverse complement strand
TTTTTTAGCACTTGTCAAATTGCACAATTTAAGGCTACGATTTGTAGACGGTGTCCGTGTCAGCCAAGCACCACAGACACGTCGATTTCGCCCATTTTGCTCCGTCGCCTATTAGCAAATGTTTCCGCAAACTCGCTACGATCAAACAGTGCTCCAACATTTGTGCTTACTCACAAAATTGGGCAAAAATCTCCTATCGTCTGCTTGTGTTTGTCTGGCACGGACGCCATCTGCAAATTGTTATCTTATTGTTGTGCAATTTGACAAGTGCAATTTAGGTTATGTGCTTTTGACACCCTAACCTTTATAGGATAAAAAGATAGGAACTGTTTTAAAATTGTAAACCATCGTAAGTATTTTGTAAGGATTTTTCCAAAGAGGCTATGTTAAAATAAGGAAGATAAAGGGAAGGAGTTTGGTCGCTTGGCTAAACTGTTACGAAAGTAGTAAAAAAGGAGGATTTATTGTGGAAGAGAAAAAATTAAAAGAAATGATAGAAAAAGTAAATGCTTGCGAAGAGGAGATTGGCAAGGCGATTATTGGCCAAAAAGATATCATTCATCAGGTTATGATGGCAATATTATCAGATGGAAATGTCTTGTTAGAAGGTGTACCGGGCCTTGGAAAAACCCAATTGGTAAAAACCTTTGCAAAGGTTATGGATATGCAATTTTCAAGAATTCAGTTTACACCGGACCTTATGCCTGCAGATGTAACCGGAACCAATTTGATTATAAAGGAGAATGAAAAAAACACATTTCAGTTTGAATCAGGCCCTGTTTTTGCCAATTTGGTATTGGCAGATGAAATAAACCGTGCAACGCCTAAAACACAGTCAGCGCTGTTAGAAGCCATGCAGGAGAAAACGGTAACAGTAGGTAAGAAAACCTATCCGTTGCCACAGCCATTTATGGTACTTGCAACACAAAATCCTATTGAAAATGAAGGTACTTATCCATTGCCTGAGGCGCAGTTGGACCGATTTTTAATGAAGCTGCTGGTAGAATTTCCTAACTTAGAAGAATTAAAAAGGATTATGGATATTACGGTTTCCAATCAAAAAGTAGATCTGGAAACAAAAATAAACGGAGAAGAAATTATGGAGATTCGAAAAGTAATTCGAGATATTCCAATTGCAGAACCGGTGCAGGAATATGCATTGAAATTGGTAATTTGTACCCATCCGGAATTAGAAAGTGCACCGGATCTTACAAAAAAATATATTGCTACGGGAGCAAGCCCAAGAGCAGCACAGGCAATATATACAGTAGCAAGAGCCAAGGCATTTTTAGAAGGAAGATATAACGTTTCTTTTCAGGATATTAATTATGTAGCATTGCCTGCATTACGTCATAGGATTTGTTTAAATTTTGATGCTATGTCAGAAGGAATTACCGCAGATGAAATTATAAAAAAATTAGCAAGTGATCTTGCGTCATAATGGGAATAATGGGGCGTGTAATATGGAAGAAAAATTATTTGACGGTGCATTTTATGCAAAGCTTTCAAAATTACGAATGAGTAACCGTGTAAAGCTTACTATGGGACTAAGTGGTGGGAGAAAGTCTACACAGAAAGGCAACAGCGTAGAATTTTCCGATTTCCGAGAGTATATGCTAGGTGACGACATTCGAAAGATAGATTGGAATGCTTATGGCAGAATGAATCGTTTGTTTGTAAAGCTTTTTCAAGAGGAAAAAGAGGGAAATTATCGTATTTATATAGATGGAAGTAAATCCATGGATTATGGAAGCAGCAATAAATCAATTTTTGCAAGAAGAATTGCAGGGATGTTTGCCTATGTAGCGCTATATAATTTAGATAGAGTGTATCTAACCCAATTAAGAGAGAGGAATACCGTGCCGGGAAAAGGAAAGACAGGGAGACAGGCTTTCTCAAAGCTCCTTGTGGAGATGGAAAATATGACTTTTGAGGGAAATACTAATTTACATGAAAGTATTCGAAAATGTCCCATAAGTGGAAGAGGTGTCAGCATTATTATCTCTGATTTTTTTCAAGAGGAAGATTTGGAGCCTATGCTACGGTATTTAGCATATCAAAAACAGGAGATTATATTAGTACATGTTCTTGCAAATGAAGAGGTAACACCGGATTTAGAGGGTCATTTGAATTTAATAGATATGGAAACACAGAGAGATTTTAGGGTAAGTATGAGTAATCAGGTTTTAAAGGTATATGATAAAACCCTGAAAAAATTTCGTGGGAATATGGAAAAGTTAGCGAGAAAATATCGGGCACATTATTTGTATGTAAATACAAAGGATGGACTAGATAAAATAATAGAATTAAGCAAAAAATCGCAAATTATGGATTACAAATCGTAAGGCTTAGAAGGAAAGGAAGTGAGTTTTTGCATTTTTTAAGTTTATTGCCATTTGGCTTATTTATACTAGTGCCGGGAATTATTTTGTTATATATTTTAAAACAAAAATCCCAGGATAAGGATATTTCTTCTCTTTATTTGTGGAGAGAAACTTATAAAAATATAGAAGCTTCTACTCCTTGGGAGAAACTAAAAAATAACTTATTAATGTATATACAAATAGCAGTAATTATTAGCATTATTCTTGCTTTGGCCGGTCCTTATATAGCAAATATGGGAAAAGAAAGCAAAAATGTTATTATGGTATTTGATAATAGTGGTAGTATGAATGCTTTGTATAATGAAAAGGAATCTCGTTTGGATGCTGCAAAAAAGAAGGCAGTAGAATATGTAGAACAATGGGGTGGTCAGGTTAATGTAACCCTGTTATGTAGTAACCAAAATACAAGAGTAGTGCTTTCGAATAATAAGGATACGAGGAAAATAAAAGAGGCAATTTATAGCTTAGACTCCACAGATGTGGAGGGGGACTTAAATGGTTCTGTAAGTATGGTGAAATCAATGGCAGAACAATGGGATAGCTATGAGGCTTTATTTTTTACAGATAGTAGTTTAAATCTTGGAAAAATAAATGGCAATCTTGTGGATGTAAGTAGTCAAAAGGACAATGCTTCCATAGATTATATCAGTTGTGAATATACTAAGGAAAACGAAATTTCCGGAGTGGCAAAGGTAACAAATCATGGACGGGAAAATATAAATGGAGATATAAATTTATATGTAAATGATAAGATAGTAAAAATAGAAAAAACAGGAGAGATAAAACCGGGAGAAAACGCCAATGTTTATTTTGAAAATATACCATTGAAGAATAAGGAGGAATCTATCGTTATATGTGCGGAATGGAATGAAAAAGATGCCCTTGAGGCGGATAATCGTTCTTATACACAGCTAGGTGTGGGAGAGAAAACAAAGGTACTTCTTATTTCAGAACAGAATATTTTTCTGGAAAAGGCTATTCTGACTATGGAACAGGTAGATTTATATAAAGCCAATTCCATAGAGGCAGCCAATGAGACAGGGAATTATGATTTGTATATATATGATGGAGTAACCCCTGATACTTTACCGGAGGGAAATGTTGTGTTAATTAATCCAACTGAGACAGAAGGGAGCAAAGAAATATTTTCTTATAAGGAGGAAAATAAGGAGGGGGCAGTGGTAAATATAAATCCCCAGTCCTATACTAGATTAATCGACAATGACTTTTCTTTTGGAGTGGGAAAATATAAGGTACTTAAACCAAGAGGAAATGCAGAAATATTTCTTAAATCTAAGAAGGATTCTCTAGGATTTATTGTAGAAAGGAAAAAAGGAAAAGTTGGAGTAATTGCCTTTGACATACACAATAGTGATTTTCCTTTGCAGACAGAATATCCCATACTAATGAATCAATTGTTAGGACAAATGATTAAAACTGAATTATTATCAGAAAAAGTAATAACTGCCGGAGAGAACTACGAAATAAATCAGGTTAGTTATACAAAAGAAAAAGTAGGCGTTTACAGCGTTTCCGGAGAATCCGTGGAGGGTACAAAGGAAGAGACCTTGGTAGTAAATTTTCCAACAGGAAAAGAATCAGATTTAATAAATGAAGTAGTGCAGTCAAATGAAAAAAATAAAAAAGAGCAAAACAATTCTATAGGAATTATTGGAACCATAAATATAAAACCGTATTTTATATGGATTGCATTTATTCTTGTGGGAATAGAATGGATTGCTTATTTAAAATGGAAGTAAGGTGAAAAAAATGAAAATTTCCATAACCCATCCGTATTATTTCATACTTATTCCAATTGTATTTGCCCTGTTAATTTATTCAGGCAAATGGTTGAGAATGAAAAACAAAATACGTAAAAATATTCTAATTGTGTTACATGGGTTGGTGATTACCTGTTTATTATTTGCAATAAGTGGAATACATGTACAGGAAAAAAATAGTGAGGAAACAACCATATTCCTGTTAGATATATCCGATAGTGTGGCTTCTAATAAAGAAGAGATGATTACATTTGTAAATGAGGCATTAAAAGATTGTCCTAAAAAAGGAAAGGTTGGAATTGTAGCATTTGGGGATGAAGCAAAGGTAGAACAATTCGTATCTAACAAACTATATTTCTCTGAGTTTCAAACAACGCCCCTTTCTACTTGTACAAACATTGAAAAAGCAGTGCAAACAGCTATGGCAATGTTTCAGGGAGATACGGGAAAAAGATTGGTGTTAATTACAGATGGGAATGAAAATGTAGGAAATATTACCAATTTAACCTATAGTATTACCGGAAACAAAGTAGATTTTCAAGTTCTAAAAATTGAGAATAAAATTGGAAAAGAGGCCTATGTAGAAGGTGTCAAGGTTTCCGAAACCGTTAACGTAGGAGACACATTTAACGTAGTAGTTACCGTACAAAGTAATACAAAAACTACAGCAACTTTAAGTCTTTATCAAGAGGAACAGTTAAAGAAAAAAGAAAAAGTAGAGTTGCAAACAGGGAAGAATACATTTGTTTTTAAGGATAAATTAACAGAGAGCGGATTAAAGACATATCGTGCTTTTTTAGAACCGGTTGAAGATGGCGAAAAAATAAATAATAGTTATGCCACATTTACACAGGCAAAGGAAAGCGAAAAAGTACTGATTATTGAAGGAAAAAGAGGACAGGGAGAGGAATTTTCCCGTCTTATGGATAGTATAAATGTGAATTATGAGTTACTAACACCTGATGAAGTATTTGGTGACTTGAAAAGCTTAATGAATTATAAGGCAATTATAACCTTGGATGTATATGCGGATGATTTATCTAAGGAATTTATGAAAAGCCTTCCTAATTATGTAAAAGAGTATGGTGGTGGATTTATTGCAGTAGGTGGTGAAAATAGCTATGCATTAGGTGGCTATCGAAATACTTCCATAGAAGAAGTACTTCCTGTAAGTATGGATTTAACGGGAGAGAAGCAAATTCCGGAAATGGCAATTGTATATGTCATTGATCGTTCAAGTAGTATGGCGGGAACTGAGAATACCCAGTCTGCATTGGATTTGGCTTTGGAAGCTACCGAGGAAGCATTAAATAATATGAGAGAGATAGACCAGGTAGGTGTGTTAGTATTTGATGATGCCTATTCATGGGCTGTACCAATACAGAAGCTTTCTAACAAAGAGAATATTGTAGAGGTAATTGATTCCATTGGGCTTGGAGGAGGAACCAGTATTTATCCTGCAGTGGAGGAAGCCGCAAAACAGCTGCAAGAAAGCCAGGCACCATTGAAGCACATTATTTTACTGTCAGATGGAATGGATAATTATGCCTTGGGGCACTATGATTCAGTTATAGAATTGATGAAAAAAGAAGATATTACCTTATCCACTGTATCCATTGGAGACGGTGCAGATACGTATTTAATGGGGCAATTAGCACAGGAAGGGAATGGACGTAGTTATGCGGCAGTACAGGGAGAATCACTTCCTAGAATATTTGCACAGGAGGTGTATTTATCTACCAAGAGTTACCTGAATCATCGGGAGTTTACACCGGTAATCAATAACAACTATGAGATTTTAGCAGGTGTAATGGAGCAAGGGATGCCTAGTATATTAGGATATATATCTACCTCTGCCAAAGAATTAGCCACAGTGCATATTTCCTCAGATACTCAGGAACCCATTCTTGCATCTTGGAGATATGGACTTGGAAAAACCATAGCATTTACAACAGATGGAGAGAATAAATGGACAGCTAACTTTGCAAACTGGGCTAATTATGGAGCTTTGTGGAAGAATATGATTTCTTATGTAATTATGCAGGAGGATGATTCACAAGGGAAGGTAGAGGTAGAACAGGTTGGAAATAATGCCCATATTTCCTATACAACTGAGAACTATAATAAAAATAGTCAGGTGGTTGCCACTTATACGGATGAATCCGGGAATACAAAAGAGCTTATTTTAGATGCTATTGGAGTAGGAAAGTACGAGGGGAACATACAATTTACAGATATAGGCGTTCATATGCTAAATATTACGCAAAAAGAAGGAGAACAGATAATCTCGGCAAAAAATACAGCAATAGCAATGCAGTATTCCACAGAGTATAGGTATTTAGAGGAAAATAATACCTTAGATAGTTTTGTGGAGATGGTAAATGGAACACGAATAACGAAACCATCACAGGTATTTTCAAGGAAATTAGACAGTGTATACGGAAATATGGACACAACAAATTTTTGGTTAATGATAGCTTGTATTTTATTTTTCTTGATGGTTGTATATTCACGCTTACAGATAGACAGATTGGATAGGTGGATAGAAAACTTGGGTAAAAAGCCTGTGCAAAAGGGAGAATCTAGGGAATCGATAGTAGAGAACACCATAAGCACAAAGGATAAAAAGATAAATGATAGCAAATCTTTGGAAACAGAAATAAAACAGCCGATTACGAAAAAGCAAAGAAAGAACAAGAAAAACGAAAAGAAACAGGAAGCAAAAAAAATGGAGGAAGCTTCAGCTATGTTGCTAAAAAAGAAAAGAGAGAGAGAATAAGAATCCTTATTTTCTAAAAAGTAAAAAAGCTTACACATCATACGGTTGATGTGTAAGCTTTTTTCATTTTTTGAAAATGGAAGAAGAAAAATATAAATATATTATACCATATTATTCAAAAAATGGAAGTCTTTTTTTGAAAAAATGTAGTTAAATAATAATTTTTTATTATTATTTTTTCGATTTCACAAAAATGAATAAGTTATAGGTCTATATTGAAGAAACGAATTTTTTTTGAAATGGGAACCTTGTGATACATGGAGGCATATTCTATTTCATTTAATTCTACAACATAGTTTTGGGGAAAGTTCTTGGGAACTCCTTTTTCGTTCAGTATAGAAGCTGCTTTGTTGTAGGCAACAGCTGCCTCTGTTTCAGTTGCATAACTTCCTATAATAAAATCACCGTTCACATGAATCTTTGCAACATATTGAAAAATTCCTTTTTCTTCTGTTCGAAATACTCCATGATATTTATTGATAATTTCAATATTCCTATAGCGAAAATCTGAAGAATCTCCGTTTACAAAGCGATAATCACGACCTTCTACAGCATAATTTTTAATGCCATATCTGGAGAGAATATTGACCTGCATTCCATATTCAGCAACAAAGAGATGTCCCCCACGTTTTTGAATGCTATGTTTGGAGTAGTAAAATAAGTCATCTACATCAAATTTTAAACAATCCTCTTTGGTTATATAATAATAGAAGAAATTGTGTTTCACATAGATGGGGGTTTTACAATAAATTCCATTGTCCCGAAAATTAATTAGGGACACCCATTTTCCGAAAGGAAGCGTAGAAATAGAAGGAAAATCGTAAATCCCAAGGTTAGGGGAAGAAATAATTTCCAATGCTTCCCTATAGGCTTCATGTGCTTGTTGAGCCAGTTCATAGCTCCCTAGGCTGATATGTTTATTTTTGTAGGTAATTGAACTACGAAAAAAAGGGGTTCCATCTTTTTTAAAATCGGGATAAACACCAGTTAAGGTTTCCATAAATTTCTCCTCCTTACGATTGTGCCTTTTGAGTCTTTTCGTTTAGGTAGGTCTGCACATTTGCTGTGCTGACCGTAAGAAATAGTATAACATAAAAGAAAATAGGTAACAAGAAAGTAATGGTAACCGCTAAGGTACACTAAGGCAGGCCTAGGCATTTGCTGCGCTGTTCAAAAAAAAGTAACAGGTAAGTTCCACGGCCAAATTATTACGAAAAAAGAGTATAAAAATAAGAAAAATGACATAATAGGTTAGTGAAAGGGTTAAACTGTTATAAAAAGTCGGGTTTTGTCTAGGGGTGTAGAATAAAATGATTCACAGTATAAATAAAATATACCTTTTTTTTATTGGTTAATGTAAATGAATTTATCTAGAAAAAACCTTATATTATTTGTTAATTTCACACTTGATGGAAAAAATTTACAGTCAAATTGTGTCTCATACACCGAAAAATGTGAATTAGTATTGACACTTGAATGGAAAGTGGGATAAAATGCAAAACTATGAGAAAGGCATGGTATCGGTTGCCAGGGTTTTGCTCATAAGGTGTCCATTGGTGTGGTTTAGCAATTGGCTGAATTGTTACATGAATGGCACAAAATATGAAGAAAAGAGGTAGATGTATGAGAGACATACGCTGTAATCTTTCTAAAAGTGGAAATGCAGGAAAAGTAAGAAAATACAACCTTCTAAATATGGCAATTACTAGTGTTTTAGTTGTAGTTTTTCTTATGGGCTGTGTTCTGAAAAGCTGCCAATTAAAAACAATAGATGCTTATGAGGAAGTGGCTTATGTTTTTAATGCAGAAGAAGAGAAAGAGGAAGTAGCTAGGGTAATCAACATACAGCCAGAGAAAAGGGAAAATATACAAAAACAGCCGGATAAATTAGAATTAGCAAAGGATACATTAGGGGGAATTCCAAGCATAAGTGTCAGTGAAAAATCAAAATATGCAGGACAATCCTTACTTTTTGATACTATGATTAATATGCAAGGAACGGGAAAAGAAGAAGATTGTGTATCACCGTTTTTCCTATCTCATTATTTTTTAAATGGTAATTTGAAGAAGGAAGCAGATGTACAAGCGCTTGAACAGCAAAATATTGAGGTGCAGGAAGCGCAGAAAGTAGAGGAAAGCGCAAAGAAGGAAGAGGCGAAACCACAGAAACCTAAGATCTCTTTAGCAGAAGACGATAAAAATGTTCTTTTAAGAATTGTGGAAGCGGAAGCAACAGGCGAAGACATACGTGGAAAAATGCTTGTAGCAAATGTGGTGTTAAATCGTGTAAATTGTAAAACAGAGTTTGGAAATACGGTTACAGATGTTGTGTTTGAGCGAGTAAATGGGGTATACCAATTTTCGCCGATTTTAGATGGACGATACTGGGAAGTAGAAGTCACCAAAGAGACAAGAAAAGCAGTAGAAAAAGTATTAAATGGTGAAGATGATTCCGAAGGTGCACTATATTTTATGGCAAGAAAATATGCAGATCCGGGAAATGTGGAATGGTTTGATGACAGTCTTACCTGGTTGTTTAGTTATGGAGAACATGAGTTTTTTAAATAAAAAGTGTTGTTTCAGTAATTGAAACGTGATATACTAAATGCGTGTGTGAACTTTTATTAGTGTAGCACACGCGTTTTTGTTACAAGTGAAAAATTTATAGAAAAGGATGAGCAATATGAATCTAATGTATAACAGTACAAGAAGCAATAATGAAACCGTAACCGCATCACAGGCAATTTTAAAAGGATTAGCAGACGATGGGGGATTGTTTGTACCTACAGCGATACCAGCACTTGATAAAGACATTACAGAATTGGCAAACATGAGCTACAAAGAGGTAGCATATGAAGTAATGAAGTTATACATAACAGATTTTACAGAAGAAGAGTTAAAGAACTGTATAGATAGAGCTTATGATAGTAAGTTCGACACAACAGAGATTGCTCCAATTAAGAAAGCTGACGGAGCATATTACTTAGAGTTATTCCACGGTGCTACTATTGCATTTAAGGATATGGCATTATCTATTTTGCCACATTTATTAACAACTTCTGCTAAGAAGAACAATGTAAAGAATGAAATTGTTATTTTGACAGCAACCTCAGGAGATACAGGAAAGGCAGCTTTGGCTGGATTTGCCGATGTAGAAGGAACCAGTATTATTGTATTTTATCCAAAGAACGGTGTTAGTCCAATTCAGGAGAAACAGATGGTTACACAGAAGGGTAAGAATACAAAGGTAGTAGGAATTACCGGAAACTTTGATGATGCACAAAGTGGTGTTAAGGCTATGTTTAACAATAAAGAGTTAGCAAAGAAGATGGACGAGGCAGGGTTCCAGTTCTCTTCTGCGAACTCTATTAATATTGGTCGTTTGGTACCTCAGATTGTATACTATGTGTATGCTTACAGCAGATTAGTAAAGAATGGTGACATTCAGGTTGGAGACAAGATTAATATTGTAGTACCAACAGGAAACTTTGGTAATATTTTAGCTGCTTACTATGCAAAGAATATGGGGCTTCCTGTAAATAAATTTGTATGTGCATCAAATGATAATAAAGTACTATTTGATTTCTTCCAGACAGGAACATACGACAGAAACAGAGAGTTTATTTTGACAACCTCTCCTTCTATGGATATTTTAATTTCCAGCAACTTAGAACGTTTAATTTATAAGATTGCAGGAAATGATAGTGCCAAATGTGCAGATTTAATGAAAGCTTTATCTACAACTGGAAAATACGAAATAACAGAAGATATGAAAGCGCAATTAGATGATTTTGTTGGTGGATATTCCGACGAAGCAAAAACAGCTCAGACCATTAAGTCTATTTATGATAAAGAGAAGTATGTAATGGATACACATACAGCAGTAGCAGCTGGTGTATATAATGCATATAAGGAAGACAGTAAAGATAACACTCCTACAGTAATTGCTTCAACAGCAAGCCCATATAAGTTTACAAGAAGTGTTATGAATGCAATTGATGAGAAATATGATAGTATGTCAGATTTCCAATTAGTAGATGAATTATCTAAGATTTCCGGTGTAAAGGTTCCACAGGCAATTGAAGAGATTCGTACAGCGCTTGTATTGCATGATATTGTTTGCGAATCTAATAAGATGCAGGAAACAGTAGAAGGAATCTTAGGATTAAAATAGGATAAGAAGTTATTGTTTATAGAACAGTAAGGCATAAGAGAAGAAGACTCATATTATTAGAATATGGGTCTTTTTTTAATGAAAGCAACATAGATTTTTTATAAGGGGGATGGATAGTAAATACGCATGTTTCATAGTAAATAATTTAAAATTGGGGTGTTTTTTTTGGAGATTTATATTGTAAAGAGTGGGGACAATATTGATGGAATTGCAGGAATGTATGGGGTGCCGGTAGAAAGACTCATTTATGTAAATCAGTTAAGCTATCCTTATGCGTTGGCTGTTGGGCAGGCAATATTAGTGCCACTTAGGGAGGTTACAGGTGGGAGAGGATTATTTGCAAATGGGTTTGCCTATACCTCTATTAATCCGTCTATACTAAGGGAAACCTTGCCATTTCTTTCGGAATTGTCCGTATTTTCCTATGGGTTTACTTCAGAAGGAGAATTGATTCCTCCGCCATTGCCAACTAATTGGATGATAGAGGCAGCAATAGAATATGGAGTAAAACCTATTCTTACGTTAACGCCTTTAGGACCAGATGGAAATTTTAGCAACATTTTGATACATAATGTTTTATCCAATCCCAATGCGAGAAATACATTAATCGAGAATATGTATGATAGGGTGCAATTAGAAAATTATCAGGGGATAAATATAGACTTTGAGTATATTATGGCAGAGGATAGAGATAGATTTACAGAGTTTGTAAGAGATACCACCCTTGCAATGCATGGACTGGGATATGAGGTAACAGTAGATGTGGCTCCAAAGACGAGTAGTGACCAGACTGGTTTGCTATATGAGGGAAAAGATTATGCCGGTTTAGGGCAGGTAGCTGATAGGGTGTTTGTAATGACATATGAATGGGGGTATACCTATGGTCCGGCTATGGCGGTAGCACCAATTAACAAGGTAAAAGCTGTATTAGATTATGCGGTTACTGAAATTCCAAAGGAGAAAATTACTATGGGAATACCAAATTACGGATATGACTGGATGCTTCCGTATGTTAGAGGGGAATCAAAGGCTATAACAATAGGAAATATAGAGGCAGTTCAAATCGCTGTAAATAATGGTGCTCAAATTGAGTATGACGAAATAGCCAAGACACCCTATTTTCATTATGTAAGGGAAGGATTAACCCATGAGGTATGGTTTGAAGATGCAAGGAGTATATTGGAGAAATATAAGCTTTTAAAGGAATACCCACTATATGGATTTGGGTGTTGGCAAATTATGCGTCTTTTTCGTGCTATGTGGATATTAGCGCAGGAAGAATTGTAAGGTTGCGGGGAATGGGCGTAGGGTCACAACTAGAATTGTAGGGTTACGGGTAATGGGCGTAGGGTCACAACCACTCCATTCCTTCGTCTTTCAAACAATAGTTTATTTTTTGTATTCTACATGGGTATTTAACCGCCCAAGTATGAATTAGATAGAAAAATAACAGTTCAACCGAATGGCTGAACTGTTATATAAAAAATACTATCTAAATAATTATTTTTTTACATTTAGTGTTACTGTTTTTTTGCTTACATTACCGCAGGCATCTGTGGCTTTTACGGTAAGCTTATATTTTCCTTTTGCGGGAATTTTCCAGTTTATATATTTTTTTGTGGTTGATTTTGTTTTTTTATAGCTTCCCTTTTTGATTGTAAAATGATAAGTAATGGGAGAAACTCCTGCACTGGTTTTTGCTGTTAATTTTACCGTATTCCCTTTTTTCAATGCTTTATTCTTGTTTACGCCGGTTATTTTCATTTTTGAAATAGTAACTGGTAGGACAGCATAATCATAGTCTTCTCCATCACATGAGACCATGACACGAATTAAATAGTCTCCTGCTGTATCCGGTGTCCATTGTATAGAGGAGTTAGGTATATTTTCCTTGGATAATATAACTTTTCCATTTTTGGAAATGATAAAGCTATAGTTGTACTCACCTATTCCACCGGAAACTTCTGTGGAAATTGTATAAGTTTGTCCTACGTTTTTCTTTAGACTACCGGATATTTCTAAGGTATCCAAAGAAATAAAGGTGTAATTCTTTATGTCGTCTGCTGGAGCAGTAGGTGTTGTATTGCCATTATCAGAAATGGTAGTAGTAGGTGTAGGAGTCACATTAGCAGGCGTTGTAACGGTAGGTGTAGGGGTCATATTAGCAGGCTCTGTAATGGTAGGTGTAGTAACATCAGGATGCAAAATATTTGGAGTCGGTTTGCTATAACTAGGAGTTGTAGTAGGTGTAGAACCATTTGCATCCGGAGTAGAAACCGTAGGCGTATTAGCACCTGGAATTGTAGCAACAGGTGTTGGCTTCGTTGTTGCGGTGGCTGATGGAAGTGGTGTATTTGGTACCGGATTCTTTAAGGAGGAATCAGGACGTGTTCCATACTTTGCATAATAAACTGCTGCTGCCGCATCTAGGTAACCATTACTGGTACATTTCCCAGCTAAAGCTTCCTGGTAGGTTGCGGATTGTAAAATAATGTTTTTAACCTCTAGTATACTTAAATTATCATAGCATGAGTATAGCATTGCCGCCACACCTGCAACCATAGGTGCGGACATAGAGGACCCGGTCATATATTCATATCCCTCAGCTGCTGTACTTGTACTGTATATATAAGCTCCTGGAGCGGCGATATGTACAGTGGTGGCACCATAATTAGAGGTAGTATGTAGTTTACCGTCACATTGTAAATTGGCAACGGTTAAAATATTATCATAGGTGTAAGAAGCAGGATAAGTTGGAGACTTGTCGTTATCAATTCCCTGATAGTTACTGTCTCCGTTTCCGGCTGCAATGGTAAACAACATAGGAGAATTTTCAATTACGGAACGTAGAGTAGCGTCATCCTCTTCACCACCAAGACTTAAATTGCAAATATGTGCACCATTTGCTTGGGCATATTGAATACCTTTTACTACACTTTCTGTGGTTCCATAACCATAATCACCACCAAGGGTTTTTACACACATAATTTTAACATCTGCATTTGCGGCAATCCCTACAATTCCTGTGCTATCATTTTTGGCCACAATGGTACCTGCTCCATGGGTTCCATGGGCATCTTCAATTGTGCTGTTTTTATTGTAATAGGTATTGTTTCCATTTGTTTCTTCTCCCTGTGTGCCAGGAAAAAATCTATCAAATATGGAGGAACTGCTATTTTCATCATAGAAATTCCAGCCGTGAATATCATCAATATATCCGTTTTCGTCGTTATCAATTCCATCACCGGCAATTTCATCAGAATTTATCCACATTTTATCTTGTAAATCCGGATGATCATATTTGACACCTGTATCTACTATAGCAACCACAACTTCACGTTTTGCCTCATCGCAGATACTTAGTGCCTCCGGTAGTCCAATGTCTACTCGGGCAGAAGCTTGAAGTGTAATTGTATTATACTCTCTTTTGTAAGCCTCTGTAGATACATTACCTTGGGAAAAAAGCCAAGGAAAATTCCAGTAATTATCATTAGTACTGGTATAGTCTGTTTCGTCATAAGTTAGGGTTCCATCATTGTATAATCCCCACTGGTTGTTAAAATCGGGGTTTGCAGATAAATTTTCTAATACTTGGGTGTTATCTATGTCAGTAGCCTGATAAATGTAATTAGGCTGAACATAAGCCACACGACTATCCTTACTAAGTATTTCAACCGCAGTTTTTAGCTCTTCCTTAGAGTCTAGCTTCAAAACTACAGAGGTATCTGTTAATTCCGTGACATTTGTAGTATCTGTAGTGCCTTGGGAGAGCCCACAAATACGTAATGTCTTAGTGCTGGTAGCATTTTTTTCGTTTTTATAGACAACAATAACATCATTATTCTGATATTCGTCCATGTCTGTTATGGATGTAATAGCTGTCTCGTCTTCTATGGTAGCTGCATGGGAGGTAATTGGTGCAATGCTAATACTAGAAGAAATCAAAGCTGCGGTTAATACACTGCCTAAAATCCTTTTCATATAATTCAACCTTTCTTTTTTTATACTTATTGGTGTTATATTAGGATTAAGGTGTCAAAAGTGTTTTGCATTCTCCTTATACTATATATGGTATTTACATGCTAGCTTACTATACCATATATCCCTAATCCTATTATTGTTACTATTTAGGGGGAAGTAACAGTATGTGACACGTTTTGTCTCATGTATAAAAGAATTATAAATCATAAAAAAAACAAGTGCAATGTGACATTTATACGAAAAAAGAAGATATCCTTGTGTATTTTGTTAAAAAGATATTAATAAAATATTAAGAAGTAAATAAGTGCTCTGATATCCAATGCAAAATGATAGAATAGAGTTAAGTGATCTCTCATATATTACATTATAGTAAAATGCTTGTTTTCCATAATGGAAACCATACTCCGTGAGGATATGGAAAGATGCGTAGGGAGTGTTATTATAACAGTTTAGCCTAAAAGCTAAATTGTTACCAATGTATGGATTAAGGAAAAGGTGTGATTATATGTTAGAAGCTATGGATGGTGCATGGATTATATTAGGGGTAACCGGAATTATTTTATTAATCATTTGTATAAAAAAAATAGGGTGGATATTACGAATGATAGCAAGAGGCTGTGCAGGCGCAGCACTTATCTATACCATAAATACGGGGCTTGCTTTTGCAGAAATGCCTTATGGGGTAGGGATTAATCAATACACCATAGGTTTTGTTTCTTTTTTGGGGTTACCAGGCATTGGAGTTTTATATATTTTGGCATTTTTTTTGTGATTGATAGGGGGGATGGAACGGTTTAGCCGGTGGATAAACCGTTACGTGTAAATAATGCAGAGAAATGCTCGCTCTACATAAATTTTATACTTTTTTTATATATGAATGTGTCACAGAAAATATTTTATAGAACTTTAAAGGATTTTTTTGGAAAATGTAAATTATTGGAAATCTAAACTTTTTATAAACTTGAAGAATTTCTATTGACCTAGCGAAAAAAATATAATATTCTTCCTTTCGTAGCCAAAATAAGCAAGCTTTTGTGTGAGAAATTGGTTGACCGGAATAACAGTTTAGTCATCTGTCTGAACTAATATAAGCCTTTCAAAAAAACTTAAAATTAATGAAATGACATTGATGGCCAGCTGTTACTGAGTAGGAGGTGAATATATGGTGTGGTTATTTTTATAGGGCTTCTTTTAATTCTTGCCGTGTGCCAGGATTTTAAAACTTATCAGGTGTCGAACAAGATATTTCTAACTGGAATTATGGGGAGTCTTGTATACCAGCTTATAAGCTGTAGTGTGGTTGGAATTGCTAGTTGGATAACAGGCATGGGAGTTTTATTTATCATAGGTTTGCCTGTGTGGGCATTAGGAATGTTTGGTGCAGGTGATGTAAAGCTTATTATGATGATTGGAAGTTGTTTTGGTGTTGCGTTTGCAATAAAGGTTTCATTTTATGCTCTTTGTATTGGAGCAGTATTTTCAATAGGGAAGATGCTATATGTAGGCAATCTGACCCGTCGTTTGCAATTTCTTTGCAATTATATATCCTGTATATTTATACATAAAAGAATCATATCTTATGGCACTTCTGGAGCTTTGGAGAAGGACAAGATCATTCATTTTTCCCTTCCTATAGCACTTGGATATCTTTGGTTATATCTGGATATGAATTTATTTTAGAGGGGAGGAAACTATTTGGATAAAAGAATTTTGGCAATTTTAGAGCCGGAAGAAGAATATGCCACGATGCTTTTTTCGTTTTTAAAAGAAAAAAAGGAATTTCTATTTGAACCCCGAATTTTTACAAAGTGGGAAGCAGTTCTGGAATTTCAAAAGGAAAATAGTATTGAAGTCTTACTAGCATCGGACAAAAGCCAATATAAAGAGCTTGAAAAAAGGGTTCCCCTTACTATGTTGCTTACAGAGGGGAATTACGTTCAGGAAAATTCTATGCCTGTTATATATAAATTTCAATCGGCTGAACATATTTTGCGGGAGGTATGCAGCTATTACGTGAACATGGGAAATGACAAACCAATACGGTATTTGCCAAGAGAACAACGTTATTATAAAAAATACGTATTTTTTTCACCATTTGGGGGCGTAGGTAAAACCACAGCTTCAACAGTAATGGCACACATGTTGGGAGAGAAGAAAAAGGTGCTTTTGGTTAATATGGAGATGTTTCCTAAATCCTATCCTTGGATAGAAGATACAGTGGAATCTAAGGGGGTATCGGAGCTGCTTTATTATTTACACCAGGACAATTACGATTTAGAAATGAAAATAAAGTCTATGGTACAAAAAGTAGGAAATGCGGACTTTCTTTGTGGTGTAAGCAATTTATGGGATTTACAAAATATGAAAATCGAGGAGATGCAGAGTTTTCTACAGGCATTGGAAGAATGTACGAGTTATGAGATTATTATATTTGATGTGACTTTTCTAACAGAGGCAGTGAGCATTTTACTAGAGCAGGCAGATAAAATATTTCAACCTTGTATCCATGTGTCCCAGGACGATATAAGCTGGATGCAAGTATTTCCCCAAAATGTAAAAGAGAATTTGGAAAACAAACTAGAAGTTTTGCAGCTTCCACGGATAGAAACGAAAGAGGCCATCAACAGCGTAGAGTATTTAGCAAGAGGTGCCTATGGACAGAAGATATATGAAAGGTTGAAGAAAGCGGAAAATTATGTTTTACAATGACAGGAAGAATTTACAGGATAAGATTTTAACCCTGCGAAAGCGTGTAGTGGAACAGTTGGATTTAAGCAAAGATACTTCTGATGAAGAAATTAAAGAACAGATTGATAGGGAAATTTTAGAATGGGACGAGCTAAGGCATTTACCTGTTCAAGTAAAAATAGAACTGCAAAAAGGGGTATTTAACTCCATTCGAAGACTGGATGCCTTGCAGGAATTGGTAGAGAATAAAAATATTACGGAGATTATGATAAATGGACCGGATGCTATTTTTATTGAGGAGGCAGGGAAAATACGCAAGTGGGAAAAGAATTTTGAAAGTAAGGAAAAGCTTACCGACGTAATTCAGCAGATTGTTGCTAAGACCAATCGTATTGTAAATGAGGCAAATCCTATTGTAGATACCAGATTAGAGGATGGGTCCCGTGTAAATGTAGTACTTCCTCCAGTGGCTTTAAATGGGCCAATTGTTACCATTCGAAAATTTCCTGAAAAGACTATGGAAATGGAGGATTTAATTGCTTATGGTTCACTCCCTGTTTATGTAGCAGATTTTCTGGAAAAGCTGGTAAAAGCCAAATATAACATCTTTATAAGTGGTGGAACAGGTTCTGGAAAAACCACGTTTCTAAATGTATTGTCCAATTATATACCTGCAGATGAGAGAATTATTACGATTGAAGATTCTGCAGAGCTTCAGATTAAGAATATTCCCAATTTAGTGAAATTAGAAACCAGAAATGCCAATGTGGAAGGAAAAAATGAGGTTACCATTCGAGATTTAATAAAATCGGCCCTTCGTATGCGACCGGATCGTATTGTGGTGGGAGAGGTGAGAGATGGTGCAGCCTTGGACATGTTATCCGCATTAAATACAGGTCATGATGGTTCGCTTAGCACAGGACATGCCAATTCACCGGAGGATATGTTAGGGCGTCTTACTACATTGGTTTTAATGGCAATGGAGTTACCTTTGTCAGCGGTTATGGGACAAATTGCATCTGCATTGGAAATTATCGTACATCTTGGCAGACTTCGAGACAAAAGCCGGAGAGTCTTAGAGATTGTGGAGGTTTTAGACTATGTAGATGGGGACATAAAGACACAGCCTTTGTTCCAATTTGTGGAACAGGGAGAGGATGAAGATGGGAGAGTCATAGGGGAATTAAAGCCTACAGAATATGCACTAATACAGACAGAAAAGCTAAAAAGGGCAGGTATTGTAATATGAGATGTAAAAAGTGTAATAAGGTCAGCCTTAGAGCTGGACTGTCATAAAAAGATAAATAAGTCCCTTTGGGTATGTGGAAAGTGTAGGAAAGGTATGACAAATTATAATGTATATACATATTCCAAGAAAGAAAAGGTAAAGTATAGTCTTATTGGAATCTGTATTTTTAGTGTAATAGGAATTTTATTTTACAGGAGCATTTGGGCAGTGTTGGCGTTTGCCCCATTTACTTATTTTTATCTGAAATATAAGAAAAATCAGTTGATAAAAGAACGAAAATGGCAGTTTAATCAGCAATTTAGACAAGGGATTTTGAGTTTGTCCTCTGCTTTAAATGCAGGATATTCTATTGAAAATGCTTTTTTAGAGGCTACTACTGATTTAGAGCTGATGTATGAAAAAAATGCAGACATTGTAAGGGAGTTTGTATGGATAAATCAAAAAATTGCCTTAAATAAAACGGTAGAAGATATATTAGAGGATTTGGCAGAACGAACTAGAGTGGAAGATGTAGAAAGCTTTGTAGAAGTATTTAAAACTGCCAAACGTACTGGGGGAGATCTTATGAAGGTTATTGCCCAGACAGAGAAAAACATAGGAGAAAAGATAGAGGTACAAAGGGAGTTAGAGACATTAATTTCTGCAAAAAAGCTTGAGGCTAATATTATGAGTATGGTTCCTTTTGGTATTATTATGTACCTCTGGGTAGCATCCCCCGGATTTTTGGATCCCCTATATGGGAATTTATTGGGGTGTGCTGCTATGACTGTGCTTCTTGGTGTTTACATGGTGGCATATTTTCTTATGCAAAAAATTATAGACATTCAATTATAAGTGTAGGAGGTTTTATGTGGTGTATAGGCATATGTATTTTGTTGCTAGTGCTGTATATAGCAGGGCTTTTCTTAACAAGAAATTATCAAAAAGAGTTTGTTACTGACCTAGACAAAAAAGAACATGGATTTCGTTTTTTTTATCCCTTAAGTTTGTTTTTCATCTTAGAAACACCTATTTACAGGTATTTGGATGGGAGAAAGCAGGAAAAGGAAAATTTGTCCTTGGTATATGTGGAAACCGACTCTCAATTTGTACAAATTATGTATTGGTGTAAAAAAATATCATTGGTACTGTTTATTGGTGCTGTTTTTATTATTTTTTCCCTTGCTATGGAATTGGGTAAGGACAGTACAGGGATATTAAGAGAAGGAAACAAAATTGTTCGTAACGACATTGGAGATGGGGATGTCTCTCTTCCAATAACCGTAAAAGGAGAAGGGAAAGAGAAGGAAAAAATTACCATTACTGTACCTGAGAGAATTTATACAGAAAAGGAAATTGCAGAAAAATTAAAGGAAGCTAAGGCTTATGTGAAAGCAAACTATCTAGGAGAAAATAGTTCCTGTGAAAGGGTAAATCAAAGGCTTAATTTAATGACAAAGATTCCAAATAGTCTAATTAAAATTTCATGGAGCATAAGTGATGAGAGTATTGTGCAGTCTGATGGAAGTATAAGTAATGTAGGAATTATAGAAGATGGGCTAGTTTGTGAATTGGCAGCAACATTATCGTATGAGGATGAGGTTGAGGAAATTTTACTAAAAGTAAGAGTCGTCCCTCCGGAAAGTATATCAAGGGAGCAGTGGAAGCAGGCTATCAACCAAGCCATAGAACAGGCAACCGGAGAAAGTCCACAGAATCCTACAGTAAAATTGCCGGATAACATTTTAGGATTTCATGTTGACTATCAAGAGACAAAAAGCGGAAAAGGGATAGTTTTTCTAGCTTTTGGCGCTATGGTTTTGGTTGTTTTATGGATTTTTTATGATAAGGATTTGATAACCAAGAGAAAGAAACATGATGAGCAAATGTTATTGGATTATCCGGAATTGGTAAATAAATTTACCTTATTACTTGGTGCTGGAATGACTATTAGCGGTGCATGGGAGAAAATCGCAATAGAATATGAAACCAAGAAAAATCAAAACAAAATTAATATGCGTTATGCTTATGAAGAATGGTGCATGGGATACTATGAGATGAAGAATGGAGTATCCAAGGGAAAAGCCATAGAAGACTTTGGGCAAAGGGTAAAATTGTTACCATACCTAAAATTTTCGTCCATGCTGGTTCAAAACTTGAAAAAAGGTTCTAAAGGATTGTTAGAGCTTTTAGAGTATGAAGCATTGGATTCTTTTGAGCAAAGAAAGCAAATGACAAAGCGATTGGCAGAGGAGGCTAGTACAAAGCTATTGGCACCCATGATGATAATGTTAGGTATTGTATTAATTATTATTATGATACCGGCCATTTTAACAATATAAAGTCATGCAAGTGAAAAAAGTACATGCCTACAAAAGAAGCATGAGTCTGGCAGAAGGAAAATTTGGGGACAGAATAATTTTTTATTTTAACATTACAAAATTATAATAAAGGAGAAAAAAATGAAAAATATTTTGAAAGAAACTAAGAATTGGGACAGAGTAAGAACCATGAAAAGAGAAGCGAAAAACACTCTAAAACGTTTTTGGAAGGAAGAAGACGGAATGGGTAGTGTGGAGATTATTTTGATTGTAGTTATATTAATTGGATTGGTAATTTTATTTAAAGATAGTATTACGGAAGTAGTAAAGAATGCCATAAAACAAATTGAATCTGATGCAAAAGAGATTACAGGATAAAAGGGGTAAATGGTAAATGCATGAAAAATTGAAGAGTATAAAGGGAAGTATTACAGTCTTTTTATCTTTGATAATGGTGGCTGTGTTGTCCTTCGTTTCAACTTTTCTGGAAAGTGCCAGAATACAAGTAGCAAAAATGGAGGTAAAACGGTGTCTGTGCGGAAGCACAGATGCTGTGCTTACCAATTACTATAAGCCATTATATGAGGATTATGGTGTGTTTTTTTTGGATAAGGGGATTGATTCCCAAAGTATAGAAAACAGAGTACTTAGCAGAGAAATTAAAACATATATGGAGGAATCTCTAAGTAGTATAAATACCAATGTTCTAACTAGTACCACATGGGAAACCAAGGGAACAAATTTGTATATGCCACAAATTCAGTCTGTTTCTGTAGATAGTGCCATTTATGCAGTTGATGATAAGGGATCTTCCTTTTACGATCAGGCAATTCAATATATGAAATATATAGCGCCGGCAGATAGTCTACAGGAAATGATGGGGGTTTTGGAGGTAGTACAGGAAGGAGAAGCCACTTCTAAGATAATGGAGAAAGAAATAGAGGCAGAGGAGGCATTTGGAAATTCCAGTGAGTACCTGCTCCGGCTTATGGAGTTAATAGAAGGGGTAGATTCTAATGATACTGGATTTGTTTTCATGGAAAATGGAAAAATAAAAAGTGTGTCTTCCTACGCAAAAAAAATCGTATTCGGGGAAGTAACAAAGGGTACAGTAGGAGTGGAAAATGAAACTGTATACCAATCCATGAAAAGTGAATATGTAAATATACAACAAAAATTAAGAGAGATTCAAAAAGAGTTAAAGGATATTAATGATGGAAAAGTAGAAGAAATAAAAAAGAAAATAAAAGAAATAA
>JAFQAU010000051.1 GCA_017399885.1 Lachnospiraceae bacterium | reverse complement strand
TCAATAGTATTCTTGATGCCATGCATGAGCTTGTTAATGCCAATGAAGATACCGACTTTGTAAAGCAGATTCACTTAATTGAAACTTTCAAAGGTGCAGGTTTCTTATCTGCTGTATCTCTCATGGGCGAAATTGGAGATTTTTCAGCTTTCTCAAAACCAAAACAACTTTTTGCTTATTTTGGTCTTGATCCGGCAGTAAAACAATCCGGTAAATTTGAAGGTACAAAAATCAAAATGTCCAAAAGAGGCTCTGCTATCGCAAGACGTGTCATTCATACACTGACTTTACAAAGCATCAGTACATCCCGTACGGGAGAAGCCAAAAATCCGGTACTCCGTGACTACTATCTCAAAAAATGTGAATCAAAACCTAAGCTTGTAGCAATGGGGGCTGTTTCACACAAAGTATGCAACATGATATTTGCAATACTTAGAGATAACAAGCCTTTTGAGATTATTACTCCACAGGAGCATGTTAAACAATACAATGCTACTAAATGCGACGTAGCTGCATAAATACTGCAAATCCAACGAACCAATATCTTTTTAAAAAATGATATTTTCACCAAGGGGAAAGTCTACCCTTTTTTAGATGAAAAATATTTTTCATTTATCTATTGACATTTATTAGCTGGACTTTGATTTTCCAGATTTGTTGTAATGAAATGATTACTTTACAATCTGATTTTATGAGCTTGTAGCTCTATTGTAATAGTTCAGCCTTCTTAGCAGACTATTACGTGTGCAAAAATTTTACACTTTAGTCATAATTATAGCATAAGTTAAATAATTTTTTAATGAAATTAACCAAATTTTAATAAAAAAATCGTAACAATTTACTTAGGTGGCTAAACTGTTACGAAACAACAATTGCAATCTAAAATTAGAACTGTTATGATAATTTTCGTATAAAGGTATCATAGACTGTGTAGTCTGGCATGTATTTTTGATACCTTAATCCTATTTGTGAAGAAAATTATAAAGGAGAGAGAGTAAATGTCACTAGAGGTAAAGAATTTAACAAAAAAGTATGGGGAAAAGACAGTAGTAAATAATTTAAGCTTTTCCATTAAAGAACCGGGAGTTTATGCTTTGCTAGGTACCAATGGAGCTGGAAAAACCACTACCATTAGAATGATTCTTGGAATGGTGGAAAAGGATGAAGGAGAGGTACTTTGGCAAGGAAAGACGCTAAATTCAGTGGAAAGTAATGTGGGATATTTGGCGGAGGAGAGAGGACTTTATCCCAAAGTTGATTTGATGGATCAGCTATTATATTTTGCCAAGTTAAAAAATGTGCCGAAAAGTACAGCAAAAGAAAAAATACAGTATTGGGCCAAAAGATTAGAAGTAGAAGAGTACTTATATGCCAAAAAAAAGGGAAAAACATATTCTTACAAGGCGGATCAGCTTTCCAAGGGAAATCAGCAAAAGATACAGCTTATGTCCGCACTTATATCTGAACCAAGATTGTTGATTTTGGATGAACCATTAAGTGGATTAGATCCGGTAAATACAGATTTATTTAAAGGAATCATTCGAGAGGAGATTAAGAAAGATAAGTTTTTGATTATGTCAAGTCATCAGATGGCAACCATTGAAGAATTCTGTAGTGATATAACCATTATGAATCGTGGAAATGCGGTGCTGCAAGGTAATTTAAATGATATTAAAAAGTCATACGGAAGAGTAAATCTATACATAAAAAGTGATAATGATATAGAAAATGATATTCAGAAAATGGGACTTATGGTAAAAAATCATACACCGGATGGATATCATATAAAGGTACAGGGACAAGAGCAGGCGATGGAATTTTTAAAGGTGTTAATGGAAAAACAGACCCCTATTGTAAAATTTGAGCTACGTGAACCATCCTTACATGAAATATTTGTTGAGAAAGTAGGTGACACCAATGAAGAGCTGTAAAAATAGTGTTTTAAAGGAAATATTTTTGGTATGTAAATTTACAGTAAAACAAAGCTGTAAAACAAAAAGTTTTCAAATTTCCTTTGCTATTCTGGCCTGTCTTGCTTTCTTTGGGCCTATTATTATGGGAATTATACAGGCAAAACCAGAGGATAATATGCCGAACAATACAGAAATATCCACATTGTATATTGGAATGGACTTAGGAGAGGTGAAGGTAGATTTTGAAAAGCTGTTAGAAGATGATTTTTATTCCAAGATGAAAATAGAATACATAGAAATGAAGGACGTGGAAGAGGGGAAAAAAGATCTGGAGAAAGAGGGAAAAAATCAATTACTTGTTGAAGTTAACCATATGGAATCTAATTTTCAGATTAAAGCTTGGGAGCCTGTAAAAAATAGTTTTTGGGAGCGGGATGTAGAAACCTTATTGGAACGAATGTCGGCTATTCTTACAGAAAGTATACAGCTTCAGTGTGCATTAACAGATTCGCAGAAGTTGGCTTTAAATACACAGGTGAATACAGAAGTACATAAGGTACAGGAGAATGGGGAAATTAAAAACCTTAGCAAAAAAACAGGAATTGCTGAGAGTGATTCCATGTTTATATATGGATTTATAATGGTTATATTGATGATAGGAGCCTTTGCCGGAAGTAGCATTGCCAGTAGTGTTGTTAGTGAAAAAAATGGAAAAATACTAGAATATTTATTAACAAGTATTTCACCAATTGGTATTCTTGCGGGGAAAATTATTGGTTGTATTTTATTAACGGTTGGCGAAATCCTATGTATTGGGGCAATCGCAGTAGTTGCAGATGGTATAGCAAAAAATATAAGTAATCAAGAGGGTAGTATGATTGGATCTATGTTACCAGACACAATTATTTCTAATTTATCGTTAGGGACTGTTGTTTTAGTGTTATTTTTTATTGTATTAAATCTTACACTTTATGGATTTTTAGCGGCGTATGCAGGATCACTTGCCAGTAAAGTGGAGGAATTAAAGGACACTGTAGGAATATTTTCAATTGCAGAGTTAGTCGGTGGCTATCTTGCATTATTTTCAGCTATGTATATGACAGAAGGAACTACCTCTCTATTCTTAAAATTTGTGTATTTATTTCCTTTGTCATCCGTATTTATGATTCCAGGAGCGTTATTAGTGGGTAAAGTAAATTTTTTCATGGTTTTTCTTGCTATAGTATTTGTTATGATTTCCATTATAGTTTTGGTTATAGTTACAATTAAAACCTATAAGACACATTTGTTTAGCTCGAGTGTAAAAAAGAAACGATTGATAAAATTTTCAAGGCAATAAAATGTCAGATAAGATTTTTAAAAAGTGAGAATACGTTTCAACAAAATACAAGATAATATGACGAATTTTGCTGGAATAGTGGCAATAGTTTAGCACTGGACTGAATAGGTAGAGATAGCATAAGATTTATTTAAATATGTAGAATTGACAAAATAGAAAGGAAACACAGATATGGAAGAAAATAAAAAAAATGTGTGGCTTCGGTTAAGTAAACAAATTTCGCAGTTTAGAAAGATATTTGTTTTTACTGCTACACAAATAGTAAAGGGAAAAAAATTTCTAAAAATAACCATAGGAGTAATGATGGCATTGTTTGCACTGGCACTTGGCGGTTCTGTAATTTATGCTATGATGCAAAGTGATAAAGCGGAAGAAGAGAAATTAACATCTATTGAACAGGTATGGATAAGTCAACCGGATGATTTAACAGAAGTGGATTATGTGTCCATGTTAAGTGTGGGAAGCTTTGAAAATGTGAAGTTTTCCTATACAGATAAAAGCATAGAAACGCTAAAAAAAGAATTGAAAGAAACAGAGTTATTTGTAGAGATAAAGAGAGAAGAAGATTCCTATTGTATGATAGGATTGCTTGCATATGAGACAAAGATAGAAAAAAAGGAAGTAGAAGAAATGCTAGAGAGTATGCAGGCTGTATTTATTCAAAATATACTTTATGAAAGTGGAATCACTCCGGAAGTATTAATCATGCTTCAAAAACCTGTAGTAACGGAGTCCTATGTAGTAGGAGAAGCAGATAATCTGATGCAGGCAATTGTTAAGATTATTATACCGGGAATTGTAGGTTTGGTTATTTATTTCTTGTTATTGTTATATGGACAGAATATTATTATGGAGGTATCTAGTGAAAAAACCTCAAAGCTTATGGAAACCATGTTAGTAAATGTATATCCGGAGGCATTGGTCTTTGGTAAAATACTGGCAACTGCCATTATGGGAATCGTTCAGGTATTGTTATGGATTATAGGGATTGTAGTTGGATTATTTGCAGGAAATCTTATCAATATTCAGTTATATCCTAATGATGGTATTCCATACAAGGAAGTATTTGGAATGGTGGAGCAGTACGGTGGAGAGATAAACCTGTTAACAGGTGGAATTATGGCAATTATTATATTGTGTCTTGGAATTTTGTTCTATTGTTTTTTTGCAGGTATTCCAGGTTGCTTGATTTCAAAACCGGATCAAGCGGGAAATGTACAAGGATTAGTACAGATACCGGTAATTATTAGTTTCTTTCTTGGGTATTTTAGTATATTTATGGAAAAAGAACAGGTACTAGAGATCATTCGTTACATACCGTTTACCACTCCTTTTGTAGTAACAGGTGAAATGCTTGCGGGAAGTAAAAGCTTTACAATAGGAATTATTTGTGTAATGATTTTGATTGTAAGCATTTTGATTTTAGGTGTTATAGCAGGGAAATTATATAAAAGACAAGCGTTGAAACGTTAAAATTAAAAAAATAAAGAAGTGTGGAGAACCTTGTTCCTTAATAGGAAGGTTCGTCCTATAAAGAAATAATACAGGATATAGAATTATATTGAAAATAACAATCTATATCCTGTAGAAAAAATTTCCTAGATCCACAGTAGCCACTAAAGTCCACAAGCACAACGTGCAAATGTGGTGTTGCATATGTGTTTGCATGCAGGATTTGTTATCTATCTTCTGCAGGCGTATACTGTGTGTGTGTTCCCACATATTTGTATGCAGGACGTATAATTTTATTTGCATTTAAAAGTTCTTCTAAGCGGTGGGCACTCCAACCTGGGATTCTTGCAATTGCAAAGAATGGGGTAAATAATTCTTCAGGAATACCTAGCATGTTATATACTAAACCACTATAAAAGTCTACATTTGCACAAACATTTTTCGTTATATTCTTTTGTTTCATAATAAGTTCTGATGCAATCTTTTCTACACGTTCATAGAAATTAAATTCATCCATTAAGTCTTTTTCAGCAGCTAATTCTTTTGCATATTTCTTTAGAATAACCTCTCGTGGGTCGGATAAGGTATATACTGCATGTCCCATTCCATAGATTAAGCCGGAACCGTCGAAAGCTTTCTTATCAAGAATTTTCTGTAAATAAGATGCAAGTAATGCTTCGTCTGTTAAATCTGTTACATTCGCTTTAATATCCTCAAACATTTTCTGAACCTTTAGATTTGCGCCACCGTGACGAGGACCTTTTAGGGAACCAATAGATGCTGCCATAGAAGAGTAGGTGTCTGTTCCAGATGAAGTTACTACATGTGTAGTAAATGTGGAGTTGTTACCACCACCATGTTCTGCGTGTAGTATTAATGCTACGTCTAATACCTTTGCTTCTAATTCTGTAAATTTACCATCTTTATGAAGGAGATGTAGTATATTTTCAGCTAAAGAAAATTCTTTTTTCGGATTACGAATAAACAAGGTTTCATCTTTGCGGAAATGACAGTAGGAATGATAAGAGTATACCGCAATAAGAGGAAGTTTGTTAATAAGCTCTAAGGATTGTCGCAAAACATTATTTGGCGAGATATCGTCAGGGTTGGAATCATAGCTGTACAAAGTAAGTACACAACGTTGTAGTGCATTCATAATATTTGAATTAGAAGCTTTCATAATAACGTCTCGAACGAAACGTCCTCCTAATGTTTGTAAATCTGACATAACATTTAAAAACATTTGAAATTCTTTTTCCGTAGGAAGCTTTCCGAATATAAGAAGATAGATGGTTTCTTCAAAACCATAGCGCTTTCCTTGTACGCCTTCAATAATGTCATATACATTAATTCCCTGATAGTATAGTTCACCTTCGGCTGGAACTCTTTCGCCATTTTCTGAAGTGTAAGAACAAACATCAGAAACTTCTGTTAAACCTGTTAATACACCTTTTCCATCAGAATCACGTAACCCACGTTTTACATCATATTCTAGGTAAAGATTTGGGTCTATTCGATGGTTAGATAAAAGTGTTTCTTCTAAACTGCGAATATTTTCCTTAGTTGTTCCTTCGTCTGCTACATCCATAATTAATTTATCAAGCATTTGATCTCCTCCTTATATATATTACCAAGGCTGTTAAATATCAATATATTATGTTTACCAAAATTATTATCTGCTAGGTTGTTGTCAATGGGGAGTAGGACTTCACCTCATTCCTTTGTCTTGCATACAATAATTTATTCTCTGCATTCTACAGCTATATTTAACCACCTCAGTAGTAAATTCGTTACAAGCAAAAAAATAACGACTAAAAAAGCGTATGCTCTTTGTCGTTCTAAAAACGCCTAAGGACACATGGCGCTGTTGCTATTCTACATGAATTTAAAAAAAAAAGCAATATATAGAATAGATTGAAATGATTTGCTATTCCTATAAAATTTTTTTATAATATAGTTTGGTATAAAAGAGAGAGTTGCTGGGAATTAGGTGTAAACCATTTTGACTTAGCAAAATAGGAGGAGTAAAATATGGCTAGAAAATGCAGTGTAGAGCGCGCAAAACAGAAAAGTGGAGGGTTTGCCAAAGCGAAGAAAAATATTATTCTACAATTTCAGGGAAGAGAAATTCAGGAAGAGAATATTCTTGAAAAGGTGAAACAACATATCCTAGAAAGTGGAATTGAAGAAGTAGATATAGAAAAGATTGATTTATACATAAAACCAGAGGAACAACAGGTTTATTACGTTGTGAATAATCAACAAACAGGCTGTATTGGTTTGTAAACAGTTTAGCCACTCGGTTGAACTGTTACATTGGATTATAAAAATAATATGTGATGTATACATTTTGATAATAAGTGAAGGAACGAGAAACAAAGGATGAGGAGGATACAAAAAAATGGCAATAACATTTGTAGTAGCGAATCAAAAGGGTGGAATTGGGAAAACTACAACAGCGACCACCTTAGCAAATATTTTAGGAAAGAAAAAGAAAACCTTGTTAATTGATGCAGATCCACAGGGAAATAGTACCAATACCTATCAGGCGTTAATTGAGGATACGGCAACATTGTATGATGTTATGGTGGATTCCGATAAGCTTCCACTAAGGGATGCAATTCAACATATGCCAAATGGAGATATCGTAGCGTCAGATCCATTATTAAGTAAGGCTGAAAAAATGTTAGACGGGGATGTGGAAGGTTTGTATCGTTTAAAGGATGCGATAGAGGAACTAGAAGGATATGATTATGTGGTTATTGATACAGCCCCTTCTATGAATGTAATTTTGTACAATTGCCTTATTGCAGCGGATAAAGTAATCATACCGGTAACAGCAGATTCTTATGCATTACAGGGATTGTTACAGTTGCATGATACCATAAAAGCGGTACAGCGCAGACAAAATCCTAATATTTCAATAGCAGGATTACTTTTGATTAAATATGCAGGAAGGGCAAAGCTAGAAAAAGAGATGCAGGAATATTTGCAGAATCTGGCTTCAACTATGGAAACTAAAATGTTTAAAACTGCAATTCGTGAATGTGTAAAAACAAAAGAAGCACAGGCAAATAAAAAATTACTAATGGATTATGCACCAAAATGTACTACATCTGTAGATTATCAGGCGTTTGTAAAAGAATTATTAAAGGATAAATAATGATACAGTTTGGAACCCTGCATGAAAAATAGAGAAAGAAGGTATTTGTATGATTTCAGAATATATGATGGGGCTTGGAAAAAAACGTTCAGTTATTAGAGAAATCTTTGAGTATGGGAATAAACGAAAACAGGAAATAGGCTCAGAAAATGTATTTGATTTTAGTTTGGGTAATCCAAGTGTGCCGGCACCGGAAAGTGTGGAAAGAGCCATTCGAGACATATTGAAACAAGAAGAATCCATTGTATTACATGGCTATACTTCGGCACAAGGGGACTATAAAGTAAGAGAGACAATTGCAAATTATGTAAATAGTACCCAAAACACGAAAGTTGTACCAGAAGATATCTACATGACAGTAGGAGCTGCAGCCTCTTTAACAATTAGCATAAAGGCAATTACCCTGCCGGGAGATGAATTTATCACTTTTACGCCATTTTTTCCGGAATATGGTGTTTTTGTAGAATCAGCAGGTGCAAAGCTTGTTACGGTAGCATCTAGAGAAGAGGATTTTCAAGTGGATTTCCATCGTTTTCAAGAAGCAATTACTCCAAAGACAAAAGCAGTTATTATCAATTCACCAAATAATCCTTCCGGGGTGGTTTTCTCAGAAGAAACAATCCAGGGAATATGTAAAATTTTAAAGGAAAAGCAGAAGGAATATGGACATGATATATATTTAATTTCAGATGAACCATATCGGGAATTGGTATATGATGACATAAAGGTACCTTATTTATTGCATTACTATGATAATACCTTTGTATGTTATTCTTTTAGTAAATCCTTATCTTTACCAGGGGAAAGAATAGGTTATATTATAGTTTCTAATAAAATGAATCAGGCTAAGGATGTATATGCAGCTGTATGTGGTGCGGGAAGAGCATTAGGATATGTTTGCGCCCCAAGCCTATTTCAAAAGGTCGTTGCCCGTTGTATAGGACAAACAGCAGACATTTCCGTATATAAAAAGAATCGGGATTTATTAGTTGACGCTTTGACTAAATTTGGATTTCATTGTGTAAAGCCTGATGGTGCATTTTATCTTTTTGTAAAAGCTTTAGAAGAGGATGCAAATGCATTTTGTGAAAAGGCAAAAAAATATGAATTATTGTTGGTGCCTGGAGATGATTTTGGGTGCAAGGGTTATGTGCGTATTTCGTATTGTGTATCTACGGAACAGATACAGAGAGCAATTCCGGCATTTGAAAAATTGGCAGAAGAATATTGTGTAAAACAATAAATTGTGTTACAATCCCGTCTTTGACAGTTTCCAAAAGAAAAAATCGCTGTAACCATTGTATTTACTGGCTTACGGCGATTTTTAGCTTTGTCACGGAGTTTAGTATTTTTTACCTTCCTTTACTTTTTTTTTGAATTGTTTTCATTTTGCTTTTGGTTATAAATTGATAATCCGTGCGAAAACCACAAGCGTCATGCAGAGCGTCTGTGATTAGTTCTCTTTTGTATGTCGGGATAAATCCCTGTTCCTGAATTTTAGCAAAATTCATTGCCTTTAAGGCGCATAATATTTCTTCGCATGTATATTTCGAATCTAGTTTTTTCTCAAGAAAACGATAGATGGTTAGTGAGAGAAAACATATCAGGAAGTGTGCCTTGATACGATTTTCATCCTGTAAATAAACAGGTCGTGCTGAAAAATCTGTTTTCATGATTCGAAAACATTCTTCTATCTGCCATCTTCTTTCACTAACTTTTAAAATGTCACAGACATCATCATCTAAAAGATCTGTACATACAGCATAAAGTCCGTCATACTTAGATTCTTCTTCAATCTTACTTTCATCTAAATAATGATGGATATCAGCTGCTTCACCTTCTTTTGTGGCTGCTGTAGTTCCGATAAAACGGGCTGGATCATTAGGGTTTTTACGATTCTTTTTTGTGTTTCCGGAATCTAGCATCTTTTGTGCACGTTCTACCTGTCTGTCACGGATGGATTTTTGATAAAGGGCATATTTCGGTGAGTATGTAATAATCAAACGCTGGTGAAGTTTTTTGGTGGTATAAGGTTCATCTTTATAATAAAGTCCTTTATCATCTGCAGGAAGTTGAGTGATATCTACTGGTGTATCATCAGAAATTTTTTTAAATCCCTGCATATTCAAAGCCCATTCTTTTTCTTCTTTTTTCAGCTTTTTAATGGATTGTGTTACAATATATGCTCTTTCACCCATATGGTTATAACATCTGATGTCCTCCGAACCAAGTCCTGCATCGCTGCAATAAACGAATTTCTGACAGCCAAACTCCCCAAGAACTTTCTTTTCTAATGGTTTTAATGAGGTCTGTTCATTTGCATTTCCAGGAAAAAGAGAAAATGCAAGGGGAATGCCGTCGCCGTCCATGAACAAGCCCATCTGAATAATTGGATTTGGTCTGTGTTCCTTACTTTTTCCATACTTTTTACTGCCATCTTCCTGCTCAATTTCGAAGTAATAGTTGGAACAGTCATAATAAAGTATCTTGTCGTTTCTAGTGCCTAAAAAGTGACTATTTTTATAAACTTCCGCCTGTATGAGATCGCATTCACTTCCGAGAACATCCAGTGCACGATAAACATCATGGAGCTCATAAGAAGGTTTTTCTAAAAATTCTGAGGCAACATTGAAAGAAGAACGTTTGCTGGAAGGCTCCAGAATTCTTGTGTAAATCAGGTCAGAAAGAATTGCATTGATATCATACTTGAATTTATATTTGAGTTTCAATTTGCGACAAATCTTTTCTATATGTATCTGATAATAAATGGACTGCAAAAAAAGATAACCGCCGCGATAGAAAGTTTGTTTATTGTAATCCAGTTTCCTGTCAGCATGAAAAGTAATTTGTATCTGTTTGTTTTCTTGTTCTTGTTTATATTTTAATGTTTCAAGTCGTGCTTCCTCTTTGGCCCAGGCCATCACATCATCTCGTGTTGGTCCATGTTCAGGTAAAAGTTCTTTTAGAGTTCCAAGTTTTCGAACAATAACGGATGTGCTTGCGCCTTTGTCGTTGATATATCCTTTTGAGATATAAAACGATTCGGCATTTTTTGATTTTGATGTAGTAACTCTCATAGAAAACACCTCCTTTCCTATATTTTACAACACATTGCAATAAAATACAATATATAAAAACAGAAAAGTTGACACAAAAAATGCAGGTTTTAAGCGACCTGCAAGGATTTTTTCTATTATTCAACTGTCAAACTCCCGTGCAAGGGTTATGTGCGTATTTCGTATTGTGTATCTACGGAACAGATACAGAGAGCAATTCCGGCATTTGAAAAATTGGCAGAAGAATATTGTGTAAAACAATAAATTGTGTTACAATATATGAATAATAGACTAAAAAGTCAGAAAAGAGGTGTTGTAAATGCATGTAATGTTCGGAGAAAATATTGCTGTTAAAGCACATGAAATAAAAGAAAAAGATACCCGTTATGTGGGAAATGAGAATACGCAGGAATACATGGATGAGCAGGTAAAGAAGGTAGCAAGAGATTGTGTTGTTCTAGAACTTACTAAATCAGGACTTGAAGCCTCCCATGTGGAAAAAATTGATGAGAAAGTTCTTAATAAAGAGGAGACAGATGAGAAAAATAAAATAGAAAATAATCAGGAATTAATTGCAACGCCAAAAAAAATATTAGAGAATATTAATATATAGATAGTAATTGTTCAGCCGGGAGGGCTGATTTGTCATAGAACTGGGCAAGCTTTATATTTTAAGCTGCCCAGTTCTGATTTTATTCTAAATCTTCTTTTTCAATGCAAGAGAGGATTTCATCCGTAGCATTGGCTATGGAGACTACACGACTTGCATGGTTTGCAACTGCTTGTTCAAAGAAGTTTCGGACATCTCTTGCATTTGCAAAATTCTCCGGTTTGTTTGTGGTCCATTGGGTAAAGATTTCTGTTGCTCTGTCAAGTGCCTCTTGCGAAAAATGATATTGCTGCTGTTTACACAGGTTCATTAAAATGGATAATAATTCATCTGCAGTATAATCCGAGAAAGAGATAAACTTTGGAAAACGGGATTTTAAACCTGGATTTGAAGCAAGAAAATCCTCCATAGGTTTGGGATAACCAGCAACAATTACCATGAAATCCTCACGACAGTCTTCCATTGCTTTTAAAAGTGTATCTACAGCTTCTTGACCAAAATCGTTTTCGCCCTTATTCATTGTCAATGTATATGCCTCATCAATAAAAAGTATCCCTCCCATGGACTTGTCAATGACTTCCTGTGTTTTCGTGGCAGTCTGTCCAATATATCCACTAACTAAGGCAGAACGATCTACTTCTACTAATTGACCTTGTGATAATACTCCCAGATTTCTATAAATTTTCCCCAGCATTCTAGCTACGGTAGTTTTTCCTGTTCCAGGGTTTCCTGAGAACACTAAATGTTTAGAAGAGGAGCTGTTTTTTAGTCCACGGTCTGCCCTTAGTTTCTGCACACGAAGAAGATTAACCATACGATTTACTTCTTCTTTCACTTCTGCTAATCCGATTAATTCATTAAGCTCTTCTAAAATTTCCTCTACATTTTCTTCTTTATCTATATCAATAGAGTTATGAGAGGAAGAAGTAGTACACTTAAACATTTTTTCTCTGGAAGTTTTAAAAAGGCCATATTCTTTTAAAAAGCTTTCTAACATTTGTATGTATTTCGTATAGGCTTGGACAGAGGTTTCATCTGTATTATCTGAATTATGACAGGATATGAGTGTCTGACCAAAAAGTTTATAGGTGTCAACTAATATCTGGGCTTTTTGATGTTTAAAAGGGTCATTTGTTATTGTTTTTTTTGCATCTGCCACAACAAGATGTTTTAAAACAGTGGGAACAACAGAGCTAAAAGCTTCTGTAACACCTTCATTTTTCTTAAAAGCCTTCATTGCAGATGCAGACATTTGAAATCCTAAAATATCTTGAATACATGTTAATTCCTCCTGGTCAATATAACCGTTGGTATCTGCTAAAAAAACTGCAAATTTCAAAAATTCAATTCGAAGCATATCCTTTAGAGATAGCTTAGAATTAATACCAGTGTCCTCTTTTTCTACCAGGTCACATATCTGGTAGCAGTTTTCAATCATTTCATTTAAATTTTGTTCTTTCATGAAAAATATACTCCTTTGTTTTTATATCCAACCACCATCAAAGCCGATAACCTGCCCTGTTAAATATTGGTTTTTGTGGGTAAGTGCATAGACAAAATCGGCCACTTCCTCTGCGGTTCCCAATCTTCCGGCAGGAATATCCTCCACCAAATCCACTAATTCTTCATCGGTAAGAAAATGATTCATTTCTGTATCTATGGCTCCGCAGGCGATAGCATTTACCTGAATATTACTAGGTGCCAATTCTTTTGCTAATGCTTTTGTAAATGCATTAATGCCACCCTTTGTGGTAGAATAGGCCACTTCACAGGAAGAACCTACATTTCCCCATACAGATGAAATGTTAATAATTTTTCCGCTTTTTTGTTGTAGCATGTGGGGAATTGCAAGTTTACTACAGTAAAAAACAGAATTTAGGTTGTTATTTATAATGCTATCCCAGGAGTCTGGAGTCATGTCTGCTAACAAACCAATATGAGAAATTCCGGCATTGTTCACAAGAATGTCAAGATTTCCGTACATTTTCTTGATATTATCAAATAATTCACAAGCGGTATCATAATTACCCATATCTCCTACAAAAGAAAGACAGGAAACCTGGTAGCTTTCAATTTCTTTTTTAACATTTTCAAGTAGTTCTTTGTTTTTTACGCAGTTTATAATAACGTTATATCCTTTTTTTGCGTATTTGATTGCAATTGCTTTTCCAATTCCTCTAGAAGAACCAGTGACTAAAATTGTTTTTCTGTTCATAAATAAGACCCCTTTCCATTGTATAGTTTAGTTCTTTATGTAATAGATCTGCCTTAGGGCAAAGCTGTCATTTATTTATTCTTATTATACCATATTTTAATTCATTAAACATAGACAATAATATATAAAAAAAAGTAAATATAGTCATAGGAAAACGAAGATTTTTGTGGTAGAATAAAATGTGTATTTGTGCATATGCAAAATTTAAGAAGAAATAGGAGAAGAAGTGATGGAAGACAATAAGAAAAAAGATTCTCGTATTCAGAAAACTTCGGAACAGAAAACGGGAACGGGTTCTGGAAGATTTAGTGGAGCTACTGAGAATAAAAACAGGAGAAAAGTAAATTATAGTGGTGGATATGCAGAAAAAAATGAAGATAACTATTTTTTGCTTTTAGTGGGTGCTGTGTTAACTATTTTACCATTAATTGTGCGGGCAACAAAATATGATCCCAAATTATCCGGATTTGATTGGTTCTCAGCAACAACGGAGATATTAGATGTATTCTTGATACACAAGTATTGGGTATTTATAATTATTATAGCCTCTATGGTACTTTGTTTGGGTATGAGTTACTTTAATGGAAAACGTAAATTTAACTTTGAACCAATTTTTATACCTTTGGGAATATATTTCATAACTTGTCTATTATCAACCATTTTTTCAGAATACAGTAGCTTTGGATGGAATGGAATTTATGAGCAGTTTGAGAGTGTATTTTGCTTGGCTGGATACTGTGTATTAGTATATTTTGTCTATACATATGTTCGTGGACAGAGGGATATACATACATTAATAAACTTTTTGGCATATGGTGCATTAATAATTGGTTTACTTGGTACATTTCAGGGAATGAAAATGGATCTATTCCGTTCGGATTTTGGGAAAAATTTACTTGCATCGGCAAAAGTACCTGCCCAAATGTTAGATTTTTCTTTTGAAGAAGGAAGAACCTATGCTACATTATATAATCCAAACTATGTAGGTGTGTATGCTACTTTAGTAGTGCCAATATTTACCGTGCTTGTAATTTATACAAAGAAAATGTGGGACAGAGTTTTATATGGATTGGTAGTTTTAACTACGTTAATAAGTATGTTTGCAGCACAATTTAAAGCTGGTATTGTATCTCTTGCAATGGTAGGAGTGATAATCCTAGTATTATTAAGAAAAACAATTATAAAAAAATGGTTTATAACAATTCCTGTTGTGATAGGTATTATTGGAGTATTTATACTTGTAGATACAGTAAATGGGCATAACTACTCTAAAAATATTGCCAATGCATTTAAAATTGAAAAATTACAGGAAAAAGCACTGTCTGCAATAGAGACAAAAGAAAATAATATAGAAATTGTTTATAATAATCAGAAATATTATTTTTCAGCAACTGATGTTGTAAATGAAGATGGAACCATAAGCTATTCTGACCATAAGGTTGTGAAGGAAGATGGAAGTGAAGTAGAGGTATATTTGGCTGAGGACCAATCTAGATTTTTGCTTAGAGATGAAAATTTACAGACTTTCTCCATTTATAATGCATCTTCTGTGAACGGTTTTGTTATTAATATTGAAGGAAAAGATTGGTGTTTTATAAAACGTGAGGATGGATACAAGTACTATAATCGATATGGAAAGGAAGCTGTTATTGAGACAGCAGAGACTGCCTTATTTGACGGTTACGAAGATTTGGCAAGTAAACGTGGTTTTATTTGGGGAAGAACCATTCCATTGTTAAAGAATTATTTATTATTAGGATCCGGAGCAGATACATTTTCAATTGTATTTCCTCAACATGATTATGTAGCATTATATAATAATGGATATGAGGGCCAGTTAATTTCTAAACCTCACTGCCTATATTTACAGGTTGCAGTACAAACAGGAGTTTTATCATTACTTGCATTGTTGGTATTCTATGGAATGTATTTTGTACAATGCATTCGTTTATATAGCAAAGGCACATTTGATAATTATTTATCTGTAGTGGGTGTTTCTGTATTTGTAGGTACCATAGGATATATGGTTTCAAGTATCACCAATGATTCAAGTATAACAGTAGCACCAGTGTTCTGGGCTATTATGGGAATTGGTGTAACTGTGAATGCAATGGTAAAAAGTGAAAGAGCAGATTAGTTGTAACAGTTCGTAGCAGTTCAGCCTTATGGCTGATCTGTTACGAATAAATGGTAACTATTTATTTATTCTATCAAGAAAAACAGGCGTGTTTTTTTTAATAGAATAAATAAACAAAAGTTTTCGAAGAGAGAAAAAGGTTGTGTGGCAAATGATGAATTTAGACAAGAGTAATTTATACAAAGAGTTGATAGAGATTCTAAAAAGAAAAGATGAAGATTGTATAATGAAAGCAATAGAGACCATAGGAAGGGATATAGGTTGCTGTGGTTTTGCACTCTATAATTACGGGAAATATAGAGACTTCTTTAAAAAAGAAGGGGAATGGATTGTCAAGACAGAGGCATGCTCTGGTTTTGTAGAAAATATCGAGGTTGATTATGTCAATAGGAATGAAAATGCATTTGCGCAAATAACAGATAAAGAAATGTTGTCAAGGTATTTTAAGAATACAGAATTTAAAAACAAATATGTTTATCAATACGAGCTTGTCTGGGAGAAGAAGACGATAGGACTTATTCTATTTCTTTGCGAGCGGGAGATTTCTAGTGAACAGATGTGTTTATTGGATATGCCATTATTTACAGTGTCACAACAATATAGTACGGAAAAAAGTGTGAAAGATTTAAGAACACAGAATAGTTACTTACAAACACTGTATAGTAAAATGCAGACTGGATTATTGCAGTGTACCATACAGGATAATACCCTAAAACTATTGCGTGCAAATGATGTGGCTTTTCAAATTTATGGCTGTAGCAGGGAAGAATATTTTAATATATATGGATGCAGTATAGAGCGTTTTGTATATGTAGATGATTGGAATTATGTGCTAGAACAATTGGAAAGCCTATTCCATGGAAAAGATATTGTAGAATATGAGAATAGATATATCAATTATTACGGACAAATGAGTTGGCTTCGAACTAGTGCTATTCGTATCATTAACCAAGAGCAAAAAGAAGTAATACAAATTATTTTTAGTGATATTACAAAGGCAAAACAACTAGAAAACGATTTGGAGCATGAAAAAGAACGATATCGTATTGCATTAGATAGTTCATCGGATGTAATCTTTGAATATGATTTATTGAACGACGAATATATTTCATATGGTTCTTTTGTTGAGCAGGAACAGCCAAAATGCGAACCGGTTTGTACCAATGGTTTCTTGAAAAGATTGCGAAAAGGGAAGATTTGTCCAAGAGAGGAAATTGCCATATATAATGATTTTATTACAGGTATCAAAGCAGAACCTGTGGAAGTAAGAGAAATATATGTGAAAGAGGGACGTGAAAAATATATTTGGGTATCCATGGAAGGTACTCCTATTTATGATAATGGGATTCTGGTAAAAATGATTGGAAAAAAGACAAATATAAATGAAAGAAAAGAGAAAGAAAAAGCAGCCCTTGATGTGGTACAAAGAGACCGTTTGACAAAATTATATACAAGAAATGTGGGAGAAAGTCTGATTCGTCAATACTTGGAAGAAAAAAATGATGACGAAGAAGGGACTGTTCTGCTTCTTGATTTGGATAACTTCCAAAAAATTAATGATACATATGGGTATATGTTTGGAGATGCAGTTTTAGAGGAGGTTGCAGAAGTAATAAAGGCAGCTACGAGACAAAATGATATTGCAGTTCGATATGGTGGAGATGAATTTTTAATTGTTATGAAAAACACAGAGGCTGGAAAGACCTCTGTTTATGGAAAAAGAATCTACGAGAAAATTAGTAATATTTATGTGGGTGAGAAAGAGAACATTTCTATAAGCTGTAGTGTTGGAATGGTATCTACGAAAATGGCAGATGATTATAGTACCTTATTTCAATATGCAGATAGTATGCTTGCCTATATTAAATCTCACGGGAAAAATGACGCATTATGTTATTCACCAACCTGTAAAGCTGTGTTTGAAATGCAAGGAGAACCATATATAGAAAACGTAGCAGACAAGGAAATTGATGATATATTTCCGGATAAAGACAATGAAGACCTTGTGTCTTTTGCATTTGCAATACTAGAGCAGACAAAAGATATGCGAAGTGCCATTAATCTTTTATTAGGAAAAGTTGGGAGAATGTTAAAGCTTAACAAGATTAGTATTATTGAGTCGGATCCTAATTTTTTAAGTAATATTATTACCTATGAATGGATTGCAAAAAAAGAGTTTCATGATTCAATTTGTAAATATCAGATTGCACAAGAGGAAAGAAATCTATGGATAAGCCGATTTGATTCACAAGGCTTATTTGTTATGCAGGATGACTGGAGGAAAGAATTTACAGACGGTGTAAAGCTGGAAGGAAATGCTCCTAGAGTACGTAACCAGTTATATAGTGCCATTTACGAAGAGGGTGAATTTAAAGGAGCAATTGTATTTGAACATTCCGATGATAAATATATATGGCCTAAAGAAATATGCACCAAGTTAAAGGAAGTGTCTAAAATTATTTCTACCCATATTACTAAGTCAAATGCCGATATTGCCAGCAAAGCAAAAACGGAGTTCTTATCCCGTATGTCTCATGAAATTCGAACTCCGATGAATGCTATAGTTGGAATGACTAATATTGCCCAAAGTGTAGTTGGAGATGATAAGAAAGTAAACGAATGTCTTGATAAAATAAATACGTCCACAAAATATTTGTTGTCACTTATCAATGATATTTTGGATATGTCAAGAATTGAAAGTGGAAGTATGACAGTGTGTAAGGAAGCCTTTAATTTAGATGATCTAGTGGACGAGATTGTAGTTTTGTTCTCTACACAAGCAGAGAATAAGGATATTAAATTACAGGTAAATCGTTTTTATTCGGATAAATTATTAATTGGGGATGTGTTAAGATTAAATCAAGTAATGATAAATATTCTGGGTAATGCTATGAAATTTACGCCAAAATATGGGACTATAACTATTTCAATTGAACAAGTAGTGCAAGAGGAAGGTATGGCAACCATTCGTTTTAGTGTAACAGATACGGGAATTGGAATTAGTGAGCATAATTTGTCCCGAATATTTAATGCTTTTGAGCAAGCAGAAAATAATACAGCCAGACGCTTTGGTGGAACGGGACTGGGGCTTGCAATTAGTAACAATTTGGTGAAACTTATGGGTGGAAAATTAGATGTTCGAAGTGAGGAGGGAAAAGGGTCTGAATTTTACTTCTCAATTGCTTTTGAACTTGCAAAGGATGTTCCGACTAAAGAATGTGGAAAAGAAGAGGAAGATTTTGATTTGGCAGGAAGTCGTTTCCTTGTAGTAGAGGACAATGATATTAATGCAGAGATTGCTCAAACTGTATTAGAAATGGTGGGTGCGCACTCTGACCATGCGGAAAACGGATTAAAAGCCATCGAAATGTTTGAAAAGTGTCAAGTGGGTTATTATCAAGGTATCTTAATGGACATACGTATGCCTGTTATGGATGGGTTGGAAGCAACAAAAAAAATTCGAACATCAGGAAAAGAAGATGCAAGAACAATACCAATTATTGCAATGACGGCAAATGCGTTTGATGAGGATATGAAAAAGTCTATTGAAAGTGGAATGAATGGACATTTGTCTAAGCCTATAGATGTGAAAAAATTATATAAGATATTACAGGATAATATAAAGTAAAGATATATATTATTAGTTGTAAGTCCATTGGGGTGTTTCTCTTGGAATTTACATGGACTTACAACGTAACAGGTCAGCCTTTGGCTGAACTGTTACCCAACACTATTTTTCTTGTAATTAGAAATATTGACAAATGTAAGGCGTATTGTTACAATAAACTATATTGTGCCTTAGCGGATTTGCGTGTTCAGGTATACTAGAGCTTGTAGATTATAAAGAAGAAAGTGGTAAGTCCATCGGGCTGTGCCTAATGCATGCAAGCATATGGGAAAGTATAGTGTCGCTAGCATGCTTGCACTCTTTGTTCCTTTATAGGAAAGTTCGTCCTATAAAGCAAAAAAACGCTCCGCGAGGATGCGCAAGAATTTGTTTTGATTGGTAGTATAGAATTTAAAAGTTTTGAATAGGAGAATATAAATATGAGTGATAATATAGAGATGGATAAAAGTTTTTTAAATAAAAGGGTTCTGTTGGTTGAAGATAATGAGATCAATGCGGAAGTTATGACTTCTATGTTGGAGATGAAGAATATTCAGGTGGAAGTTGTATATGATGGAGAAGAGGCGGTTGATAAGTTTGAAAAGTCACCAGCAGGTTATTATAATGCTATTTTGATGGATATTGAGATGCCTGTTATGACGGGGGTGGAAGCGTCAAAGGTAATTCGTACCCTTCATAAGCAAGATGCAATGACCATTCCAATTATATCTGTAACTGCTAATTCCATTTTTGAGAATGTGTTTTTCTCAAGAAAGTATGGAATGGATGATTATGTTGCAAAACCTATTGAGCCAGAGAATTTATATGCGGTTTTAAAAAAATGGTTTGATAAATATGCAAAATAATAAAAAAAGTATTGACTTTTTATAAAAAAAAGTGTATCATGGTTAAGCAACGTGAGTTGCAAAGCATAGGGGTATAGTTCAGTTGGTAGAATAACGGTCTCCAAAACCGCAGGTCGTGGGTTCAAATCCTACTGCCCCTGTTAAATGATTGGAAGAAGCACATTTGAGATTTTCTTGAATGTGCTTCTTGTTTGTTTTCGGAAATTTTACATTTTCTATAAAGCAAGCCTTCCAAGTAGAATGCGTACGAATTATAAGGGAGAAGGGGACTTAAAATAATGGGTAACTCTAATATTGCACCTTTTGTGAAATGGGCTGGTGGAAAACGCCAGTTGTTATCACAGATAAAGGAAAGAATGCCAAAAAAATATAATGACTATTATGAACCATTTGTAGGTGGTGGTGCTGTAATATTTGAGTTATTACCTACCAATGCGCTAATAAATGATATAAATAGAGCTTTGATAAATGCATATAGGATAATTTGTAATGAACCACAACAGTTTATTGAAGCAGTGAAAAATCTTGACGAGAACATGTGGGAGGACGGCAAGCTATATTATTATTCCATAAGAGAACGTTACAATGATAAACTTATGAAGGAAGAATATGATGTGGAACTAGCTGCATTATTTGTATTTATTAATAAGCATTGTTTTAATGGATTATATAGGGTAAATGGAAGAGGTTTGTTTAATGTTCCGTATAATAATAGTCGCAGAATATCAGTTGATGAAGCTACAATTATAAAAACTTCGAAGTATTTAAAGGGGGTTACAATTCTTGAGGGAGATTTTCAAGAAGCGTGCAAAAATGCAAAAAAAAATGACTTTGTTTTTATTGATAGTCCTTATGCGCCATTAAATCCTGCCTCCTTTGAGTCTTATACGAAGGAAGGTTTTGATCTGGAGAGTCATAAACGCTTGGCGCGACTGTTTGATGATTTGACAGACAGAGGTTGTTACTGTATGCTTACCAATCACAATACTGACCTTATAAATGAGCTATATGGTAATAAAGGTTATAGAATGGATGTTGTAAATGTAAAGAGGATGATTAATTCAGATGCCTCTAAAAGAACCGGTGAAGAGGTTATTATATGCAATTATCATGGAACTTAAAGAGAATAAGAGCTGTTTTGTATTAGATATGGGCAATCACCTTGGTGATTGCCCGCGTATCAATATAGTACATTTTTCTAGTTGTAAGTTCATTAAGAAGGTTTTATGTGATAGATTTACAACGTAAGAGTTTAGCTATCGGCTGAACTGTTACACTAAAGGAGCTGGAATCATGGATAACTTATTTAAAAGGAAGCTGCCATTATATTTCGAAACTGAGGAGTCATGGCTGGTATTGGGAGATTCTTTTAAAATTCTTTCTCAAATGAAATCAGAATCTGTAGATATGATATTTGCCGATCCGCCATATTTTTTAAGTAATGACGGGATTACATGTAAAGGTGGAAAGATGGTTTCTGTAAATAAAGGTGACTGGGATAGGCTTTCAACAGATGGAAATAGTGGATTAGATAAACATAAATTTAATAGAAAGTGGATTAAGCTATGTAAAAGAGTTATGAAACAAGACGGTACAATTTGGATATCGGGAACTTTGCATAATATCTATTCCATAGGTATGGCATTAGAACAGGAAGGCTTTAAAATAATTAATAATATAACTTGGCAAAAGACAAATCCACCACCTAATTTAGCATGTCGATGCTTTACACATTCTACAGAAACCATTTTGTGGGCAAAGAAGAATGATAAAAAGTCTCGGCATTTTTTTGATTATGAAAAGATGAAAGAAATGAACCATGGAAAACAAATGAAAGATGTGTGGACGGGGGCATTAACAAAACCATCAGAAAAGAAAGAGGGAAAACATCCAACGCAAAAACCGGAATATTTACTTGAAAGAATAATAATAGCTTCTACGAAGGAAGATGCAATAATTTTAGACCCATTTTGTGGATCTGGAACTACAGGTGTAGAAGCAAAACGTTTGGGAAGAAAATTTATAGGAATAGATATATGTGAGGAGTATCTTGAATTAACGAAAAGAAGATTGGAGAAGGTTGTAAATGAGAGATAGGAATTTTGATGAATGGATTGATAAATTTAGGACAAGCATTGCAAGCTATGAATATTATGTAGATTTTAAAAAGGTATACAGTAATGTAGATAAAGTTAAAGTAGAGTTGAATATATTTAATTCACTTATAGGTAGTAAAAACATAAGAGAGGATTTTGTAAATATTCTAAATAAATATCCAGATACATTGAAAGCAATTCCTTTGCTATTGGCTAAAAGGGAAGACGAGATATACTGTCAAGATAAAAATGGAGGTTGCTTATATAAATTTAATTATTCGGATTTAAGTGAACAATGTTGTTTGGCAGGCAATAACAAATTGGAAAGGTATGAAAAATATTGTTATTTCATGGAAAAAACCGGCTTGTTTGATTTGTTGGAAAATCATTTGATTCATAATATAGTGGATTATGTAATGGGTGTAGAAGTTGGTCTTGATTCTAATGGAAGAAAAAATAGAGGAGGGCATCTTATGGAAGATTTGGTGGAAAGGTACATACAAGAAGCCGGTTTTGTAAAAGATGTTGATTATTTTAAAGAGATGTATGCCAAAAATATTGAAGAAAAGTGGAATATAGATATGTCGGCTCTGTCGAATCAAGGAAAGACAGCGAAACGGTTTGATTTTGTGATAAAAACAGAGAATATGGTATATGGCATAGAAACAAATTTTTATTCTAGTGGTGGTTCCAAGTTAAATGAAACTGCTAGAAGCTATAAGATGCTTTCTAAGGAAGCGGATACCATAGAAGGATTTACGTTTGTGTGGTTTACAGATGGGATGGGGTGGAAAAGTGCAAGAGGAAATTTGCGGGAAACCTTTGATGTTATGGATACGATTTACAGTATCAATGATATGGAAAATGGAATAATGCGTAAGTTATTTGTGTAAAAATTTAAGTTAGAGTTATTTTGGTGGATTGTTATTAATATAGAAGAGTGATAAGTCTCTGTGCGAAAAGTGTAGGAAGGTGTTTATGGATGAGGGGGGAGTGCTAAGGTGGATTTGTTCGCTTAGTTATTGTGCTTTTTCCTGCGAAGTGGGAATTAATTGTGCAGGCTTCTCTAAAATGTTATGGAAGTGTACAGAATACCGAAAGAAATGCATTTGCACAAGAGTTTTTGATGTGCTATAATGAAGATATAAGAAGAGTTATCGTGCATGTTTGAAGGTAAAAAATATGACTAAAAAGGAGGAAGGTCTATGAAAGAGAGAAGACAACACAAGAGACTACCAATTGAACTTTCGTTGGAGATAAAAAAAATATACAAGCAGGATTACATCATAATAGAAGATGTAGATGCAGAAATTTCTGTTTTTGATATTTCAAAATCAGGGATAGGCTTTGAATCTAAGGCCAAGATACCAGTTGGTTACTACTTCGATGGAAAGATAAAATTGGGAAATACAGATTATTTCTACGCAGTGATACATGTTTTACGTGGTGAAGTGCAAGCAGATGGAGATAATATTTCATATGGTGCGGAATTTGTTGGCTTGGCTCCGTTTTTAGCGAATAAAATAGATGATTATGAAACTGCAATGAAGAAAAATTAAAATAGAATATAGTTACAGTTTGCAGGTTGGTTAACTTGCAAACTGTAAGATAGATTATTCTCTGTAAATGTTGATTTACAGAGTTTTTTTACTTTATAGGAAAGTTCGTCCTATAAAGCAAAACGCTCCGCGAGGATGTGCACAGATGCGTAAGGAATATTGTTGCAAAAGGCGTGCAACACGCATCTGGCACACAAAGTGGAGCAAGTCCCTCATGAATGAGGGATTTAGGGAGTTGATGTGGACTTGTCCACTTTGTTCTTTTATAGGATTAGGGTGTCAAAAGCTTGTATTTTTTTTAGCACTTGTCAAATT
>JAFQAU010000050.1 GCA_017399885.1 Lachnospiraceae bacterium | reverse complement strand
TGAAATACCATAGCAATTCCTCGATCTCCCGGCTTTACTTCTTTCATATCTTTTCCATTTATTGTTAAAGTTCCATTTGTTTCCTGCTCCAACCCGGCTATCATACGAAGTGTGGTAGACTTTCCACAACCTGACGGTCCGAGCAATACCGTAAAACTTCCTTCTTCAATCTTTAGATTCAAGTTTTCAATAACAGGTTTTTCTTTTCCATATGCTTTCTCAATATCCTGTAATACAATTTTTGATTCCATTTTTCTTTTCCTCTCTTCCTCTTAACAGAATTAGATTATCAATCTTATGTAAAATCTAAAATCATCCTTTTGTAAAATAAATATATATTTTTTGTATAATTCGTTTGCATAAATACAAAGACAGCCTTCTCAGGCTGTCTTGTCTCTTCTATCCGCTTGCTCATATAACGCATCCCATAAGGTATCTTCTACTATTTTACAGGTATTATCTGCGGCTTTTTTTACATAATCATACGCAGTCTCCATAGCATATCCTATTTTAACCGCGCCAAACATACTAATATCATTCTCCTGATCACCAAAAGCAACTGTATGATCTAATGAAAAACCTGCTATTTTTGATAAAATTTTTAATGCCGGTCCCTTTCCACTTCCTTTTGGAATAAAATCAAGCCAGCCGTTACCACTATCTAGTATGCTAACTTCCTGTCCAAATTTTTTTCTAAAACGTTCCTTGGCTTCCTCCGGTATCTGCTTTTTATAAACAGCAGCTACTTTCATAATATCTTCTTTGATATCCACAAAATCCTTTACAAGTACTACATTTGTACACAAATTCTCAGCTTTTTGCACCAAACTTTCATTGGAAGAAAAAATATACCCACCATTTACACCACTTACATATATATCTACATCTTGCTCTTTTTTCAGTTCCTCTATAATACTCAGTGCAAACTCATTGCTGATAGAGTTTTTATAAACAATTTTTCCCTTCCACACAACCAGTGATCCATTTTCTGCAATAAAGCCTATTTTCTCTTCTACTCCAGCCATCATCCTCTTAAGATTGGAATACTGTCTTCCACTGGCTGCAATAAAACCAATCTGATTATTCAGCATTTCATGCAATACTTTATAAAATTTGTCGGATGGTTCCTTCATATTCTCTCGAAGTAAGGTTCCATCAAAGTCACTAACCACCATGGTTATATCTGTGTTTTGTATTTTCATGTTCTATAATCCTTTTTCCAACAACTCTTCAATATCTTTTTCAATACCCGCCAAATCTTTTTTATCCGGAATATAGTATTCCAATACTATTTCAGCATGTGGCGTATTTTTCTTATACCATTCTATGAATCTATCAAAATCCAATGTTCCATCATGCATTCTCTTGTGCTGGTCATCCTTACCATTATTATTATGCACATGGTATGCTATAATTTTATCCTTTAGTGCTGAGATAACTCGCTCCAAATCCCATCCATTACAATATGCATGACCAATATCAATTAATACAGGATTGGGCATAGACAGACATTCTTCTATAAATTCCTGCTCGTTGAATATTACATTTTTATGTGATGGAACACCTACATTTTCAATAACAACCTGAATTCCAGCCTCTTCTGCCATGCAATTTACTTCTTGAAGATTTTTCCTTGTATTGAAAAGCATTTTTTCTCGTTCTTCTTGCTTTACTTCCATATTATTGTAATGATAAACCATGTATCTTCCATTCAATTCCTTGGTAAGTGCAATAGATTTCTTTGTTGCCATGGTTGTAAAAGCATATCTTTCATCATTATCATCTACCGAATGTTCACTCTCATAATATTGCTCATGTACAGAAATCGGTATTTGCGTTAGTCTTTTCTTATACTTCTCTAACACCAAATCATATCCCGTTTTATGCCATAAAGGGAAAATTTCCAATCCAACATTTGGATATTTTTCTGCGATTTTCAATGTGTTTTCAAAATCTATATTATCATTCATTAATGTACTTAATAATATCATATGACTACTTCTCCTTAGGATAGCCTAAATTCTTTTGTGTTTCACCATCAAAAAAGTGTACTTTATCAAAGTTTGGCTCAAAGTGTACTGTTTCTCCCGGTGTTGGTACATCACCATCACTAAGTGCTAGCATTTCCACTCCATTAATCTGAAAATAAACGCCATACTTATCACCATAATCTTCCACGTAACGAACAACTGCCTTTACAGAATAGTCTTTATCATTCCCTTTTCTTGATAAGCAAATATCTTCCGGACGAATTCCAAAATATATTTTATTTTGCTTTTTGATTACCTTGCACCATGCATCCGGCACTTTCATTTTCTTTCCATCAATAAATATCTTTCCATCTTCATATGCAGCCTCTACTACATTCATTGGTGGAGAACCAATAAATCTTGCTGTAAACACATTTGCAGGCTTATTATATATTTTTTTAGGTGTATCAAATGCTTGTAATACACCTTTGTCCATCAAAGCAATTTTCTGTCCAACAGTCATAGCTTCTGTTTGATCATGAGTCACATAAATCATTGTCTGATGATATTTTTCATGAATCTTTACTAACTCTTTTCTTGCATGGGCACGTAATTGTGCATCCAAATTAGATAACGGTTCATCTAAAAGGAAATAGTCTGAGCGCTTTACAATTGCTCTTGCCAAAGCAACTCGCTGTCTTTGTCCTCCTGAAAGCTCTTTCGGTTTTCTTTCTTCTAGTCCTACTAAGTCCAACATTTTAATCGCTTCGCTTGTACGTTCTGCAATCTCATTAGCTGGAAATCTATTTACTTTTAAAGCATATGAAATATTGTCACGTACACTCATATGCGGATACAATGCATAATTTTGGAATACCATGGATACATTTCTATCTCCACTTTCCACGTCATTGACTCTGCGGCCACCCATATACAAATCACCAGAAGTGATATCTTCAAGACCTGCCAGCATACGTAAAGTGGTAGACTTTCCACACCCAGAAGGTCCTAGAAGAATCAATCTTTCTCCTGCTTTTATCTTCATATTCAATTTTTTTACAACCTGATTTTGATCGTATGATTTACAAACCTGGTCAAATACAATTTCTTTCATAAAACTCCTATCCTTACAACTGATTATTTAACCCCCGACAGTGCAAATGTATTAATAATATATCTTTGGAATATGATATACATTAGAAGCGGAACCATCATAGTAATTACAGATACAGCCATTGCAACAGTAAAATCTGTTCCCCCTTCTGCACTAATAAACATCTGCAACGCCAATGACAAAGTATAATTGTCCTTCGACTTTAATATCAATACCGGCCATACGTATTCATTCCATGAATTAATAAAGAAAATAATTCCTGTGGAGACAACAGACGGCTTAATAATTGGCACAATAATATCCTTCATAACTCTTGCATGACCTATTTTTTCAATTTTGGCCACTTCAACAAGAGACCTTGGTATTGTTCTCATAGACTGCCGTAGCAAAAAAATCCCCAATGCATCTGCAAACTGTGGTAACGCAACCCCCATAATATTATCATTCAGTCCTAATTGAGAAATAGTTATATAATTCGGAATCATCGTGACCGTAAATGGAATAAACATTGTACTGATTAGCAAGAAATATACCCCGCGTTTTCCTTTAAAATCAAAGAATACAAATGCATACGCTGCCAAAATACTTGTTACACTTTTAAAAATTGTAACTATTGCAGCTATGATAAATGTATTCCATGTAATTTTTACAAAGGGAAGAGCCGAAAAAACATACTTGTAATTTTCCAATGTAGGTTTTATTGGAATTATTCTCCATATATGATTTGTTGCTTCTTCAAATGTTTTAAAAGAATTTACGAAAGCAAACAAAATAGGAAAAAGAAGCACAAGCGCAATTAATCCTAACAGAATATGAATACCCATCTGTTTCATGTTAATTCTCATAATATACTCCTTTTTCAACAAACTTAAATTCTAATAAAAGCAATACGATAAATAATGCCATAGTCACAACCGAAAGCGCACTTGCATCTCCAGTTTGATATAAAGTAAACGCCTCATGATAACTCTGATAAATCAAATTTGAACTTGCATAATTAGGTCCTCCTTGTGTAACAACTTTAATCGGCGTATACACATACTGAAGTCCTTGAACAATTGTCATAATCAAAACATAAACGCCTGTCGCCGAACTCATAGGTAACACAATTTGAGTAAAAATCTTATAATCAGAAATATTATCAATTTTAGCAGCTTCAATTACCTCTTGAGACACTCCCATTACTCCACCTAATACGATAATAAAATTGTATCCAAATACCTTCCATGAAGTAATCAAGCTTAGTATTGCAATAACCAGTCCCTCGGTCTTGGACCAAGTCGGTATCTGCATGCCAAAGTTCTTCAAAATAATAGCAACCGGTCCTGATATGGGATTTAAAATCCACACATACAATACAGAACCTACCACCAACGAAATAACACTTGGAAGGAAAAAGGCCGTTTTATAAAAGCCTTTTCCCTTCTCAATAACAAATGTTAATAGATAAGATACCACATATGGTGCTACTAAATTCATAATCAATAATATAACGATATAGACTACTGTATTTCCTAACACTTTGTAAGTTACTTCATC
>JAFQAU010000049.1 GCA_017399885.1 Lachnospiraceae bacterium | reverse complement strand
GATGCGACAGGAAATGAGATTACAAGCACATCCCATGTAGCCAATATGAATTCCTTCCGTTATCGGGGATATTATTACGATGCCGAGACGGGATTCTATTATGTATCCAGCCGTTATTATGATCCTGAGATTGGGCGGTTTATAAATGCGGATGGTGAGATATCTGGAGTTGGTGGAGATGTTTTAGGATATAATCTCTTTGCTTACTGTCAAAATAATCCGATAAATATGTGTGACCCCGATGGGAATTGGCCAAAATGGGCTACAAAAGTGGCTGTAGGTGTTGGCGTGGTATTATGTGTTGCGGCAGTTACAGTGTTGACATGTGGCGTTGGCACTGCAACATTAGCTGGTGCTGTTGCAGTAGGAGCTGCCAAAGGTACTTTGATTGGAGCGGCAGCAGGAGTAGCAATAGGTGCAGGAGTAGGATATAAAAAAACAAAGACACTAAAGGGAACTGCCGAAGGAGCTGCTATAGGGTTTGGAATAGGAGCCACAGTAGGAGCAGTTATTGGAGGAGGTGTTTCAGGTGCAAAATTTGGTACATTTTCTTCAAAAGCAAGTTTGACGCAGCATTATGATAAACATGGAAGTGAATTTAAAGGAATATATGATAACGCAAAAGAATATGCTGAAGGTGCAAAATATGTTATAAAAAATGGAACATACATACCAGAAAAAAATGCGTATGTAAGATTCTTGGGTTCAAAAGGAAAAGCAAATTATGCATTTGTAGGGATGAAATCTGGCGGAAGAGTTTCGACATTTCATGTGAGAAGTGTTAGTGCAATGGTTAAAGATGGAATTACGTTATTTGTGAAATAAAGGGAGAAATTATGCATGTAGAAAAAATAATTACATTTAATAAACATGACCAAGAAGCAGATTTACTTATTTCTGATGGGGTTAATAAAGTTTTGTGTTATGCCTATCCTACTAACGATGTGCAAATTAATCAGGAAATAAACAGTGTGTATGGGTTTGATTGTGCAGATATAGAAAGGGCAAACGAAAACAAGTATGTAATAGCTAAACGTCAGGATTATTATGCTTATTCGTTGACGGGTAAGGTTATATCTAAAAATGTTAGTCTTGTTCGAGTAGGAGAATTAGAAATATATTTAGATGAACCAATACCTAATGATATTCAGGAAAATGAATTTATAATTTTTAATGTAACAAGATTGGATTTACAGTAAAAAGTCATGTTTCATATCAGTTTTTAATTGAGTTGAAAATTTGTTTAAAGTCCTAATGATTTTTGGAGGATATTAGTAAAAGAAGGTTGATAGCAAGGTTTCAGGATTTTTCCTGATAAGTGCCTTTGGGCTATCCAAAGGCGTTGCTTGCTAGTATAGTGTATTCGCTTTGACAACAAATACACTCTGCAAAGTTTAAAATTGGGCTTCGATTTATGCCTTTCAAGTGAGGAAACAGATAAGAGTGAATGCTCTGTATCTGTTTTTCTCACGTAAGGAGGCATGTATGAAAAAAGTTAAATTAGATGTTACAGAGAAGTTTATTGGTGCACGCGACTTGGAAGATATTCTTATATCAGCCTTTCAAACCGAGTTGTCTGTGTTGAAAAATGACGAAATATCCGTTATAATGAAACCAACCAAACAGTCTCAGGATTCATTTTGTTCCGGAAAGGAACTAGGGAATGGAACAAATGAATAATGAGCAGACAATTTATAATGCAGCATTGTACTGTAGACTAAGTAAGGATGATGAGCAGGCAGGAGAAAGTGTCAGTATTGGAACGCAGAAAATAATCTTGG
>JAFQAU010000048.1 GCA_017399885.1 Lachnospiraceae bacterium | reverse complement strand
TAGCATCTTTTCCAAATCTTATTGCTAATTCTTCCATTACACATAAGGCATTATACCATAGTGCATTAATTTCCACAGCCTTGCCGTGCCTTGGTGTTACAACCCAATCCCCCACTCTTACATCCATCCATGTTAATTGATCTTTATCACTTCCTCCAGTGATTAGACCATCTGTATCCATGTGAATTTGAAAATGTGTGCCCTTTTTATAATATGCAATAATTTCTTCCAGACTTGCATAAATTTTTTCTTCAACAAACTTATAGTCTTCTTCTGTGTTCGTATATTCTAAATACTTATAAATAGAATAAAAATACCATAAAGCCGCATCTATTGTATTATATACAGGAACCTCTTTACTATCATTGGGAAAAACATTTGGTAACATTCCATCTTTTACAAACCAGGAAAATGATTCTAAGATTTGCCTTGCCTCGTGAAAGCGTTTGGTACAAAGAGTTAACCCTTGTAACGCAATCATGGTATCCCTTCCCCAATCCATAAACCAAGGATAGCCTGCCAGGATTGTTTTTAAATAGGCTGTTCTATGTTGCACATCCACAAAATCAGCTGTACTATTCTCTAGCTTTTCCTTTTTTTCTTCTGGTAAAACAATTTTCCTTTGTACAACAAACGCATCTGCTGCCCATGCAAGCTTTTTACAAAAGTCATCTCCACCAATTTGTTCCATGAGACCATATATGCGTTCTTTATACTCTTTTGCAACCTGAAACCCATCTCTGATTTCTGTTTTTTCTATGGTGCATGTAATATAAAACTTCTTCTTTTCCATAGGTTCTAGGTCCACTTTAATATCATAAGGCATATAATGGTTATCTACACCAAGAAAACCTGTACGATTATCTATCCTATAGAATTCATTTTTTTCGATTGTATGACTTGGTACAGCCATTGATACAGGAAAAGTACTTCGATCTACATATTCACCCTCCGAAGTATAAAAGGATATCTCCAATGGTTGCGTCTTAGGATACAGGGTCAGCTTATTTCCATCTATATTCTGCTTAAACTGTAATTCTGAAACTTCGCTTGTTACCCCATAAGGACGACAATTAAATAATGGTGTGATATTTAACCGAGCCGGTTCCATACCATTTTCTATTTCATAACATACAACAACCGTATTCTTGCCATATTCCATACTAATAGTTTTCTTTACTGTAAAATCCCCCACTTGATAATAATACGTAGGTATTACATCCAGCTCAAAACGATTGAGGTATTTATACCCTTCTTTTTTCTCGCCCATATATTCCTGACATGCCATATCATATTCTTTCCCTGATATTTTTACACGCTCCCATACATTTGCAAGAATAAGCCAGCGATCTGCCGGTGGATTTATAGATACCGTAAGATAGCAACTATGCATACGATGTCCTGCACCTATTATAGTTTTATTTGCCAGTCCCCCTATTCCATTGGTTAATAACCACTCTTTTTCCATTCCCTCTTCCATTGTACGAAAATGACTTCTTCCCAACGTATATTTAATTTTCTCCACACTATCTACCCCTTTCTATAATCGTTACCTCTTTTTATTATATCAAAAATCTTATACATTAAAACATCTATACCAATTATCACCCCTATAATAATCATGTGTTCCAATCCTAGCTTTTCAAATAAGAATATATTACTTCCAAAATTAAGTGCAAAAATAAAGATTAAAAGTAAACCAATAAGCATTCCCAGCCTCTTTTTATTATAAGGCCTGCATATATGAAACAACAAAAGAAAGTTAGCTGTTACAACTACCACAACTGATAATGTAGAAAGCACACTGTCGCTATAACCTAGAATTTGACATATTATTGTAGTTATTCCCATGTTAAAGGTAGCCAATAATCCTGCAGGCAGTGACGTTCTGCAAACCTTTTTAAAGAATCTACCTTTTACTCTTTCATAATTACCCTCTAATGCTAACAAAAACGCCGGTATTCCAATTGTTAGCCCATTTATCAAGGTAAATTGTATAGGTTGTAACGGATATGATCTATTTAAAAATAGAAATATCCCTAACAACAAGCTTGCAAAAATAGTTTTTGTTAAAAACAAAGTAGCAGAACGCTCTAAATTATTTATTGTACGTCTTCCCTCTGCTAAAACCTTTGGCATAACAGAAAAATCCGAGTCCAGCAAAACTACTTTTGCTGTTTTTCTAGCCACATCGCAACCGGTATCCATAACAATGCTACAATCTGCCTCTTTTAAGGCTAACACATCATTTACACCATCCCCGGTCATTCCAACCACATGCCCTTGTCTCTGTAAGGCCTTTACCAGCCCTCTTTTTTGCTCCGGCGTAGTTCGCCCAAATACCACATATTTGTCAACTGCCTCTTCTAACTCCTCTTTTGTTTTAAACTCTCTAGCATCAACAGCAAAATCTGCATTTTTTAAACCCACTCGCTTTGCAATTTGCTTTACAGTTTCTACATTATCCCCAGATATTAATTTAAGCTCCACTCCCTGCTTTTGAAAATATTCTAATATTTCTTCCGCATTTTCTCTGATTCTATCTTTTAATACGAAAAATGCCAGTGGTCTTACAGCAATTAGTCCTTCCTCACTATTAGGTGCTATGTTAGTTACGCCAAAAACCAGCACCCTTCTTCCTTGCTCATAATAACACTCTAACTGCTGTTCGTACTCTTTAAACCTGTCCTTTAATACTACTTCCGGTGCCCCCAGTATAAAAAAACCTTTATTTAGGAATTCTATCATTCCCCACTTTCTTTTTGAAGAAAATGATATAACCTTTCCTGACTGCCAAATACAATTTCTTTCATACTTGTCTGTTATTGCCTGCATTGTTCCATTCTCTTCCGTTGCTACTCCCAAATAACACTCCAATGCTTCCACAACTTCATTTTGGGATTCTATAAAGACTGTATCCTCTAAATCCATTCTTCCTTCTGTTATGGTACCGGTTTTATCAAGACAAAGTACATCTACTCTTGCTAAATTCTCAATACTAAATAATTCCTGTACAACGGCCTTTTCTTTTGCAAGTTTTATAACACTAAGAGCCATAACTCCACTACATAACAATACCAAACCATCCGGAATCATGCTGATAACTGATGCAGTTGTTTTTACTATCGCATATTTCATAGATAAATCCAACATAAACCTTTGTTTCAAAAACATAATAGTTCCTAGTGGCAATACGATTACAGAAATCACTTTTATAATACGATTTATAGAATCCTTAATCTCTGATTTTGTATTTTTATGTGCCCTTGCTTGTTTTACAATACGATTAGCAAAATTATCTGCACCAACAGCAATAACCTTACACAAAATTTTTCCACTAGTTAAATGGCTTCCAGACAAAATTTGCTCTCCTTGCACCTTTTCTACAGAATCACTTTCTCCAGTAACCATGCTTTCATTTACTTCACAAGTTCCAGATAATATTTCAACATCAACACAAACCTGTTCTCCACCTTCAAGCTCCAATACGTCGTCTTTTACAATGTCCCAGGTAGATATATTTACTAATTCCCCATCTCTCCATACTTTAGCCTTAGATTCTAATAATAAATTCATCTTATCAAGAACTTTTTTTGCCCTAATGGACTGCACAATTCCTATCAATGCATTCCAAAATACAACACCCATAAATAACATATTTCGGTATGAATGTACCAATGCAACACAAATTGCCAGACCTAAATTTAGAAAATTAAAATAAGTGAATATATGCTCTCTAAAAATTTCCTTATAAGTCTTAGAAGCTATATCACATTTTTGGTTTACTAAGCCTTGTAATCTTCTCTCCTCCACCTGTTGTTTACTTAAACCTTTTTTCATCATATTTGTATCTCTCATTCCCTTGTTTCAAATTGTTTTATCCATGAACTATTCTTCATTCTCTAGACAAGCGTTTTTGAAAAATATTGTTAATCGTAATTGTTCAGTCAGCTAGCTAAACGGTTACGTTCAAACAACTCGTTTACTTATTTCATTATAGTTATAGAAAAAAAATTGTGCAATCTTTTTCTTGGTATCAAATAACATAAATATAACGCCAACGGTTCTATCTTTCGTTTTTTTTCATATACATACTGTATAACATTTTAAATTGAGGTACTCTATGTCATCTATGGGAACAACCGAAAAAATAAAACATCTGGCTAATTTAATGCACGCTGCCATTCCTTATGCAAACGGAAAATCGCGTGCTCACATGGAAACTTTCATTAAAGCCAGTGAATTTATGGATTCCTTTCATCAAACCAGTTCTATGGAATTATCTGCTTGCGACCTTTCCAACGAACCCATAAATTATGAAGCTTTATTACAAAGTCTTCAACCAATGTGTACAAATAAGGAATTGGATTTGGTAAATACCATATTGAACTTTTATAAAACCCAAAAAATAATTCAAACTTATCAGAGCATGAAAGATTTCCTTCCTGCAAGTGAGAACAATAACTTTAATCTTCAAAAGATTTTGCCTATTATCGAGAATTTTTTAGAAAATCATAGTTCATTAGAATCATGAATTACGATTAAAAACCCATTTAATATTTTAGAAAGGACTGATATCGTATGAATACAACAAATTGGACAAACAATCCCGCATGGAATGCACTATCCCCTGAAAAACAGGAAATTTTGCAAAATTTAATTTCACAAACCAGAGGACTTCCGATTAGTCAAGCACTTCCACATTTATTGCAAGCGCAATCACGTTTAAAAGAAAAAAATCTTGCTTTTACACCTAAAGAAACCGACTTACTTATGCAAGTATTCAGTTCGGGCCTCTCTCCAAAGGAAAAAGCTACATTTGAAACTCTACGACATTTTGTTAGGGTTTAATATTCTTTCTATGTGTTCTCCCTGTTTAGCCAAAACCTGGCACTCCTCTGCAGGATTAGCAAAACGTCAACTGCTACTTTTGACTTGTGTTTCTCCTTGTTTTCAAAATGCCCATGCGAATATTTTTTAGTCATATCTTAATCTACAAAGCATGGGTGTTTTGTAATTATTCATCAAACTCTACAATAACATAATACCCTCTATCATTGTGTTTTATATCCTTTACTACTCCTTCAAATGTGGATAACCTATCACCTATAGATACACAACCAGACATTGCCACTGCTGGTTTTATAATGTAATGAAAATTAGCAGGACAAGAACGTTCTATTACTTCTACCTTCTGTCCTATTTCCACAAGGTTTTGTCTCTCCATTTTAAATTCCATTTCTCGCATTTCATGCCCCTCCTTACCGTATTTTCTCTAACACAAAGATGTTTTATTATCATGTAAATTAAGGGCGTCAAAAGCAGACTACCTACCTTTGACACCCTAACATCTTTATTTCATAACAATATTTACAATTCTTCCAGGAACATAAATTTCTTTTACAACATTCCCCACTAATTTATCCGCTATACTATCCTTAGCTTTCGCAAGTACCGAATCCTTTTCTTCCTTTGCACCTATTGTAATTGTACCTTTTGTCTTACCATTTATTTGCACAGCAATCTCAATGGTATCTTCCTTCATTGCATTTTCATCATATTCCGGCCATGCCTGTTGGAATACATCGCCGACTCCACCTAACTGCTCCCATAATTCTGCTGATACATGTGGTGAAAATGGAGCCATTAAAACTACTGCTGTACGGATTGTTTCTAGATCAATTCCGCCCTCTTTCTTAGCTAAATCTATGAATTTATTATTGTATTCCATAAATCCACTAATAACCGTATTCAAGCTAAAGCTCTCTAATCTAGTTGTAATATCATAGATCATTTTATGGCGTAACTTAATCATTTCGTCTGTTGCCTGTACATTCGCTTCTTTACTATCCATTGCCAATTTCCAGAAACGATTAATAAAACGATATACACCCTCAATGCCTCTATCATCCCACTCAGAATCTAATTCCGGTGGTCCAACAAATAATTCATAAATACGTAATGCATCGCAACCATAATCACGGACCAAATCATCTGGAGAAACTACATTTCCTTTTGATTTACTCATCTTAATTCCGTTCTTTCCAGTAATCATACCTTGATTAAATAACTTCTTAAATGGCTCCTGGAAGTCTACTACGCCTATATCATACAAGAACTTTGTATAAAAACGAGAATACAATAAATGTAATACTGCATGCTCTACCCCGCCAATATACATATCTACTGGCAAATATTTATTTGCCTTCTCTTTGGATACCAACTCCTCTTGATTTTTGTTATCTACATAACGTAGGAAATACCAAGAAGAACCTGCCCACTGTGGCATAGTATTGGTTTCTCTTTTTGCAGGTGTACCACAGCATGGACATGTTGTATTTACCCATTCTTTAATATCAGCCAATGGCGATTCGCCAGTTCCGGTTGGCTGATAACTTTCCACTTCAGGCAACAACAATGGTAATTCTTCCTCTGGTACAGGAACGGCACCACATTTTTCACAATGAACAATTGGAATAGGTTCTCCCCAATAACGTTGTCTTGAGAATACCCAATCTCTTAACTTATAGTTTGTAGTTTTCTTTCCTATTCCCATTTTTTCAATAATTTCAGGAGCTTCCTTTTTCAATTCTGCTGAATCTTTTCCATTCCAATCTTCTGAATTAATTACAATTCCAGACTCGGTATATGCTTCCGTTAGATTTGGATTTTCTTTTCCATCTGGCGAAATTACTTGAATAATTGGAATCTGAAATTTTGTTGCAAATTCAAAATCTCTCTCATCATGAGCAGGCACACACATAATAGCACCTGTACCATAATCTGCTAATACATAATCTGATAACCAAATTGGAACCTTTGCTCCATTTAATGGATTAATTGCATAGCTACCAGTAAATACGCCTGTTTTTTCCTTATCCTGCATACGATCTACAGAAGACTTAAGAGAAGCCTGGTATATGTATTCTTCTACTTTATCTTTTGTTTCCGCTGTTGCCAATTCTCTTGCCATTTGATGCTCAGGTGCAAGAACCATGAAGGTTGCTCCATGCAAAGTATCCGGTCTGGTTGTATATACTGTGATTGCTTTCTCTGTTCCTTCAACTTTAAAGTTTACCTCTGCACCATGACTTTTTCCAATCCAGTCTGCCTGCATTTTTTTCACTTTTTCCGGCCAATCAAGCTGATCCAAGTCATCTAACAAACGATCGGCATACTTTGTAATACGTAGCATCCACTGTTTCAAATTCTTCTTTGTTACATCTTCTCCACAACGTTCACATTTCCCATTTACTACCTCTTCATTTGCTAAACCGGTTTTACAAGAAGGACACCAGTTAATTGGCATTTCTTTTTGGTATGCCAACCCTTCTTTAAACATCTTTACAAATATCCATTGTGTCCATTTATAAAAATTAGGATCTGTGGTGTTTACTTCCATATCCCAATCATATACCGCTTCAATTTCCTTGATCTGTCTTTTAATATTTGCAACGTTTTCTGCTGTAGACTTCTCAGGATGTACTCCCATTTTGATTGCATAATTTTCAGCAGGTAACCCAAATGCGTCCCAGCCCATTGGATGAATAATATAGTGTCCCTTTAACATTTTATAGCGACTCCAAACATCGCTAATTACATATCCTCTCCAATGTCCAACATGTAATCCATTCCCCGAAGGATAAGGAAACATATCTAAACAGTAGTACTTTTCTTTCTTCCCATCATCCACATTAACAGGATGTTCCTCCCAATGCTTTCTCCATTTTTTTTCTACTTCTTTGTGATTATAAACTGCTGACATTCTGAAACCTCCTAGTTCTCTCATCTATAATAACTATAATTTTAGGCAAAAATTCACTCTAATTCCATTGAAACACATACTATTTATGATAACAATCAAGATGAAATCTGTCAATATTTTAATAGCTGTCCGTAATTGCTGTTATAACGGTTCATTTATCATTTGTATTTAACTGTTTTAAAATTTTATCATATTGCTCGTACATCCTCTGTACCTCATTTTCCAAGGTATAATAATGTCTTATGTAAGGAACTAAAAGAACAAATAATAAACCTATCAAACCCAATATTGGCATAAAATCTGAAAGTATTAGAATCCCAAAACATATTATCAAAAGAACTGCAAAAGTTACAGTAACAATTAAGTGTATTAGTCTTTCATGCTGAAAAAAAGCAACTTGCACCAAATGTTCCTCCAATACCTTCTCCCAATCTGTCTCTGCATTCTTCTGTCCTAATAAAGAATCCATTTGTTTTCTATAGTTTAAAATTCTATTTTTCATTTGCATCTCCCTCTACCATATTGTAAAGAAATTATTATGCTCTCTTACTATGAATAACTAACTTCCTGCAAAAATAATCCCCTAGCCTCTGCAATCTCTAGCTGATAATTTTCTGTATTTCCTTCTATAATCTGTTTTACGTATTTAGGTTCTATCTCTCCTCTTCCCACCTGCAACAAAATTCCTACCATTGTTCTTGCAAGAAATGGCCAAAAATCATCCGCCTTTAATGTAATACTAATTTCATCAACTCCAACATAAATATCGATATCATATATCTTTCTCTCTGTGGATTTCTTCATTCTTTTATTATTTGCCAATGCTTTAAAATCATGCTGTCCAATCATATATTTTGCGCCATCACGCATTTTTAATCCATCTAACTTCTTAAAACTATAATAGTTATACTTTCTATCAAATACGGAAGGGACATCTCCCATTGAAATTTTATATTCAAAGGTAAAAGCTTTTGCATTAAATCCACTATGAAAACGTTCTGGTACTTCATCAACCTCTAAAACAGCGATATCCATAGGTAAAAATCGATTTAGATAATGTTTTATCTCATACATTTTCATGTTGGTATTTGTTTTAAAATTGGCAATTTGCTCATAGGCATGTACTCCTGCTTCTGTACGAATTGCCGGAATAAGTTCTATCTTCTCGCCTTCCATTTTTTCTAATACACCTTCAAGTTTTTCACATATGGAATCTCCTTTTCCCTTTCCCTTTTGCCATCCACAATATCTAGAACCATCATATTCTATAACCAATCTTATGTTTCTCATATTTTTAAACCTCTTTCTTTATATGTCGTTAACTGACAGTACCTCTTCAATACTTTGAAATAATCTCTCTTTATTTGGTGGCTTTAAAATATATCCAGCCGGTCTCGTTTCCAATGCAGCATAAATATGTTCTTTATCTGCCATTGCAGTTAGGAATATTACTGGTATATCCTTGGTAATTTCATCCTTCTTTAACTCCTCATACACTTGTTTGCCATCAACTTCAGGCATTTCATAATCTAATAAAATTAAATCCGGTTTTTTTGCTGGTACAAACTTTAATGCTTGTTCTCCAGAAGTAGCAATTATAACCTTATAACGTTCTTCCAATATAGCTTTCATATTACGTAACAGCAAAGGACTATCATCCACTACCAGTATTTTCTTCTGCTCCCTTACCTTCTCTTTCTCCCATGTTTCAAATCCCATATCAAGCATAGCATAGCATTTTTTAATTAACTCTTCTTTTCCCACAGGACGAATTAACTTATCAAATTGTTCGCTTTCACAGTAAGACTCATACTTATTCCAATCCTCTTTTGTTGATATAATTACAACAGGAATATCCGGATGATATTTTTCAAGCCATACCAAAATTTCTCTATCTACTTCTACAATTCCAATTTGATTTACAATAACCAATTCCGGCATTGTAATTTTTATCATTCCTTTTATGGTTTCAACCTCTTCTGTACATATTTGTACTTGAAAATCATCTACCAAACATTCATATACACTACGTACAATTTCGTTTAATTTACCTATTAATAATACTTTTCTCATAATATCCCTCCATAACCACTTGTTGTATCTGCACATTTATTCTACGTAATAGTGTCCTTCTATCCCTTGTGCCTCTATAGGCAGGTTCTCTGCTCTTTTTTCTTATTTTATTTTACAAGCATGGCAATCAATGAGCAGACCTACCTAATTTGTTGCTTTATTTCTTCAATATGAATATCCACAGCTTCATTATCTAAATTGGTAACAGCTCTTCCAAGCTTTTGTATATTGTCTAAAATATTATTCGAATAATGAAAACTTTCTATCTGTTTCATAACATCATCCGCAGTATCAATGTCCATATCCTCCATTGAGACGTGCAATAAATTTAAATATTCTATAAGCTTATCGTAATCTGCTTCTGCTTTTTCTTCAGTTTCTTTTTCCTCTGATATACAATCCTTCAAAGATACTTTATAACTTCTCCAAAGTTCTAAAAATGGGGGTGTTACACTTTCTATAATGTCCCTTCGACTTTCTCTGGCAGCATTTTCTAACATTTTTGCTACACCACTTAAGCTAAATGCTCCAATCATAGAGGAAATACTTTTCATTGAATGCACCTTAATTCTATATTGCTTTATATATTTTTGCAATTCTTCCCCTTCTATTTCTTCTATAATCTTCCTATGCAGTTCCTCCAATTCCCCTGCCTCACTCTCTATCATTCGATAATAATCTTTTATTGTTGTCTTTAATAGATTAATGTCTTTCATATGTAATAATGCATATTCCCAATCGATACCGTCTATATCCGGTAAATCTACCTCCACATCCTCCTTTACACTTTCTCCCATGATATCCATGGTATTTTTCTTCTCATATATAATTTTATCCTTTGGCAACATATTCATCAATAGTTTCTCTAACTTTTCCGGATTAATAGGTTTAGAAACAAAAGCATCAAATCCTTCTGCCAGGTACATCTCTCTAGCTCCTGCTATAGCGTTAGCCGTTAAAGCTATGATTGGTGTAGAAGTACAGAAATGCCCTGTTTTTTCTTTTATTCGATGCAAGGCCTCCACACCATCCATTTCCGGCATCATATGATCCATGAAAATTAAATCATATTTTTTTTCATATATCCTCTCTAAACTCTCTTGTCCACTGCAAGCCTCTTCTATCCTTACCTTAGTTGCTTTTAGAAGATTCATAAACACCCTTCGATTCACTGCATTGTCATCCACCACCAAAATCTCAGCGTCTGGGGCTGTAAAGCTTACGTTATAGGAATACTCCGAAGTTTGCTGACGGATTCTTTCCTCTAAATTACCGATTGGCTCTCCATCCATAATTTTCTGTGCCAGAAAAAATGTAAAGACAGTGCCCTGTCCATATGTACTTTCTACCTGTAATTTACTATCCATCATATTCAATAATTGCATCGCAATATTCATTCCAAGTCCGGTTCCCTCAATATTTCGATTTCTATTTTCTTCCAGTCGTTGAAAATCCACAAACAGTTTTTCAATATCTTCTTCCTTAATTCCAATTCCTGTATCTCGTACCGTAAATTTTAAGACAACCGTATCATTATCAATTTCTCCACCTACCTGCAATGTTACAGTACCTTTTTCAGTATATTTCACTGCATTATTTAATAAATTAACTAAAATCTGTCTAATTCTAATATCATCTCCCCATAATCTTGAGGGTAATGTTTCATCCACAAACAGTTCTACATGTAATCCCTTTGCTTCCGCTCTCATAGAAATCATATTTATAATATCATGAATCATACTACTGAAATCATAATCTACAGGGATCAACTCTAGTTTTCCGGATTCCATTTTGGAAAAATCCAAAATGTCATTAATCAACGATAGTAAACTTTGCCCAGCATTTTGAATATCAATAGCATATTCCTTTATTCTCCTATCTCGACTTTCCCTAAGTATCATGGCATTCATTCCCATTACTGCATTAATTGGTGTTCGAATCTCATGGGACATATTAGCAAGAAACTTTCCTTTGGATGCACTAGATAAAATTGCCCTTTGCCTATCCCCCTCCATTTGGAGAATTTCATATATGGTATTTACTGCTGCAAATACTAATAATAAAAGTAAACCTGATGCTAAAAATACACCACTAAATGTAATTGTTCGTTGAAAATACATAGCCATTTGAAAAAAAGCAGTTATTACCGAGGCCAAAATTCCAATGGCAACCCAAAAATATTCTTTTATATATCCCTTTCTTATATCTATTATCATTCCAATTCCAATAGAAACCAAAGAAAAAGAACATACTATAACCATATACTTAATGGTATCTGTATAATCTACACTATTCGTCATATGTAAAACTGTACAGATTACAAAGTCAACTATAATAAGAGTTCCGGAAAACGTATAAAGCCTCTTATAACGTTCTTTTTGAATTCCATTCATATATATTAAAATAGGTAATGGCAATATCATAAGCGCTAGAAATGCCATATCATTAATAACAGAGAGATTCGGTGAAATAAGCTGCCTAAAAACAGAATTGGAAATGAGCCATATAGCAGCTAGAAACACACACCAACCTAAATAATCAAATACCATCTCCGTTTGATAATTTCTCTTCAATATAACCCCTGCAAAAATACTGACCAGCCCTAACGCAAGTGCCATAAATGCTACTATAATCTCTGCTCCAAAAATTCCAAACAAATGGCTCCAAACCCCTATTTGATTCCCATAATAAACCGTATAAAAAACGCCTGAATAAGAAGAATCCGTTTGTACCTCTAAAATCAGCTCCTTTTCTGCATCTTCCGGTGTAAGCTCTAAAAAAACATAGGCAACCGCACTTATTTTTCCAAATAATCGAGTATTTTTTGTAGAATATTCTTTCCTTAAAACACCGTCTACATAAATATTCATCTCCTGCTTTGCACTACGAAAGCACAAATAAGAATTATATGGTATATCCTTTGGAAGTGTAGTTGATACACAAAGTTTTTTATTTCTTTCAACCTGATATTTCCCTGGAATTTCTATTGGACTTTTTGTACCATCTTCTTTTATCCAATTCCATTCTCCTGTAAATTCCTCACACCAGTATTCCCCCCCTGAAGTATCAGATTCCAAAAATAATTGCCCTAAAATAAAGTATGATATTATAAGTATCATAATAAAAATAAATATCTTCTTTATATATTTCATGCTTCTATCCCCCTAAAATGCCATGTTTATTACTCCCGTATATCCCACATTTTTCAAAATTTCCTCTTCATTGTTATTTCGACATATTGTATTATTTTAATAACCCGTCTATACAGATTGTATAACTGTTTTTGTTGACAAACCTCTTTTCTAATGCTATTATATATCAGATGAACAAAGGCGTTCATGTAAGATTAGCTTTTTTAGCTTTTTTACATGGATGCCTTTTTTACATTTAAGAAACTTTTACTTGGGAGAATTAATGTCAACTTGTTCAATTTTGCTTAACAAGATTCAGAACGGAGGTCACTTATGGAAAAAACGATTTATCTTCAATTGGAGGATGGCACTATTTTTACTGGAAAGTCTTTTGGCTCTAATTTAGAAGAAGACTTAGTTGCAGAAGTTGTATTTACTACTGCAATGACCGGATATATTGAAACTTTAACCGACCCCAGCTATTACGGACAAATGGTGGTGCAAACTTATCCACTTATGGGAAACTACGGTATCATTCCTTCTGATTATGAAAGTCAACACATTCATATGAGCGCCTATATTGTAAAAGAACATTGCGAAAATCCATCAAACTTTCGTAGTCAAAAAAACTTGGATGACTTTCTTAAAGAGGAAGGAATTCCTGGTATTTACGATCTAGATACACGAGCGCTAACAAAAAAAATCCGTGAAAAGGGTGTTATGAATGGACGTCTAACAAAAAGAATCCCTGAAAAACCTTCTTTTTCCTCTCTTTCTGATTGGAAAATAAAAGATGCTGTTAAGAATGTATCCACTAAAAATATCTACCAAGTTATCTCTGGTCTTTCTAAATTTCATGTGGTTCTTTGGGATTTTGGTGCAAAACAGAATATCATTCGTAAATTACATGCCTTGGACTGTAAAATTACCGTAGTACCATCTCATACTACCTGTGAAGAAATTCTAAAACTGCAACCAAATGGAATCATGTTAAGCAACGGTCCTGGAAACCCTAAGGATAATCCTAATATAATTCAAGAACTTTCCAAATTATGTAAATATAATATTCCAACCTTTGGAATTTGTTTGGGACATCAGCTTTTAGCCTTGGCAAATGGTGGAGATACGGAAAAATTAAAATATGGTCATCGTGGTACAAATCAACCTGTGAAGGACTTGAACAATAATCAAATATATATTACCAGTCAAAATCATGGTTATGCAGTAAAAAAGGATTGCCTTCCAAAGAATGCCCATTTAAGCTTCACAAATTTAAATGATGATACCTGCGAAGGTCTTTCCTATAGCGACTTTCCAGGTTTTTCAGTACAATTCCATCCTGAAGCATGTGGTGGTCCTCATGACACAGAATTTTTATTTGAACAATTTATCACACTTATGAAAAGGAGGTTTTCTTCATGCCACTAAATTCAAAATTAAAAAAAGTTCTTGTGATTGGTTCCGGTCCAATCATAATTGGACAAGCGGCTGAATTTGACTATGCCGGTACACAGGCTTGCCATGCTCTAAAAGAAGAAGGATTAGAAGTTGTATTAGTAAATTCCAATCCGGCTACTATTATGACTGATACTGCTATGGCAGATCATATTTATATTGAGCCTCTAACCATAGATTTTCTAAAAAAAATTATTCAAAAAGAAAAACCTGATAGTATCCTTTCTACCCTAGGTGGTCAAACTGCCTTAACCCTTTCCATGCAGCTTGCCAAAGAAGGATTTTTAGCCAAAGAGGGGGTTACTCTTCTTGGTGCTAACCCGGAAACAATTGATAAAGCCGAAGACAGACAGCTTTTTAAAGAAACTATGGAAAAAATTGGAGAACCGATTATTCCTTCTGTTGTTACAAATAATCTAAAAGATGCACTTTCCTTTTCACATAAAGAGGGATTTCCGGTTATTATCCGTCCTGCCTTTACTTTAGGAGGAAGCGGGGGTGGAATTGCTTACAATGAAACACAATTACGTGAAATTGCAACTACCGGTTTACGTCAATCTCCAATCACTCAGATCTTAGTGGAAAAATGTATTTCCGGTTGGAAAGAAATTGAATTTGAAGTAATGCGTGATGCCGCAGGTAACGTAATCACTATCTGTTCCATGGAAAATTTTGATCCTGTGGGTATCCACACTGGTGATTCTATTGTTGTTGCCCCAGCTCAAACCCTGGCAGACAGAGAATACCAAATGCTGCGAAGCTCTGCTCTCCATATTATTAGTGCTATGGGAATTGAAGGTGGATGTAATGTTCAATTCGCTTTAAACCCTAAAAACTTTGAATATGCCGTGATTGAGGTAAATCCTCGTGTATCCCGTTCTTCTGCACTTGCCAGCAAAGCTACCGGATATCCCATTGCCAGAGTGGCCACTAAAATTGCCCTTGGCTATCATATGGATGAAATCCTAAATGAAATAACCGGAAAAACAAAGGCTTGCTTTGAGCCTGCCCTAGACTATATTGTTGTTAAATTTCCTAAATGGCCTTTTGATAAATTTGTATATGCATCAAGAAAATTAGGTACACAGATGAAAGCAACTGGGGAGGTTATGGCAATCGGTAGAAGCTTCGAACAGGCACTCATGAAGGCTATACGAGGTGCTGAAATTTCTCATGATAGTTTGATTGATGAAAATATGCGCAAGCTAGACTCTGACTCCTTAATAGAAAAAATAAAGCAAGGGGATGATCTTAGAATATTTGCGCTTTATGAAGCTATCTATAGAGATATTTCTCTAGATATATTACAAGAAATGACAAAGATAGATAAATGGTTTTTAAGTAAACTTCACCATCTTGCCTCTCTTGAAAAGGCATTATCTAATAGAAAAATAAGAAAGGACAGTTCTTCCTCTGCTCAAAGCTTAGTTTCTAAATCAGAATCTAACTTACCATCCTCTTTCATAAGAGAACTTAAAAGAAATGGATTTCTTGATAAAACAATTGAAAACTTAAGTGGGGAAAAGAATTTTTCAAGACTTCCTTATTCCTATAAAATGGTAGATACCTGTGGTGCGGAATTTGATGCCAAAACACCATATTTTTATGCAACCTATGATGAAACTGACGAAGCAACGGAATTCCTTGAAAAGAAAAACTCCCAAAAACCAGTTGTTATGGTGTTAGGTTCAGGACCTATTAGAATTGGGCAAGGTATTGAATTTGATTACGCATCCGTACACTGTGTATGGGCATTAAAAGAAGCAGGTTATGAAGTCGTTATTGTAAATAACAACCCAGAAACAGTTTCAACAGACTATAATACAGCAGACCGCCTTTATTTTGAACCCCTAACACCTGAGGATATTAAAGATATTATAGCTATTGAAAAACCTGTCGGTGTTGTGGTTGCCTTCGGTGGACAGACTGCTATTCGCTTAACAGGTTGGTTGTCTAAAAACAATATTCCAATTTTAGGAACACCTGCTGACAGTATTGATGCCGCCGAAGACAGAGGACGTTTCGAGGCTTTGTTAAATAGCTTGCATATACGCCAACCAAAAGGTTCCACTGTACGCAACTGCAGAGAGGCCCTAGAAGTAGCCAATTCCTTAGGTTATCCCGTATTACTACGTCCTTCCTATGTACTTGGTGGGCAAAATATGATAATCGCTTTTTCCGACAAAGATGTACAGGAATATATGGAAATTATTCTCTCCCAGATGGAAGGAAACATTGTATTAATTGATAAGTACATGGTAGGAACAGAGGTTGAGGTAGATGCTATCTGTGATGGAAAGGACGTGCTATTACCTGGTATTATGGAGCATATTGACCGGGCAGGAATTCATTCCGGTGATTCTATTGCTGTGTATCCTGCATGGAACTTAAGTCCATCCCAAACAGCTAAAATAATTGACTATTCAACCAAGCTTGCTCTTAATCTTAACACAAAAGGACTTATTAATATTCAATATGTCATTAGTAATGGTCACATTTATGTAATCGAAGTAAATCCAAGATCATCCCGTACTGTTCCTTATTTAAGCAAGGTAACGGGGGTACCTATGATTGATATTGCAACAAGGGTTATGTTAGGAGAAAAATTAAAGAATATGCCTTATGGTACCGGTCTATATCCAAGTTCATCCTATACAGCCATAAAAGTACCCGTGTTCTCATTTGAAAAATTATCAGGATTGGATACTATGTTAGGACCGGAAATGAAATCCACCGGTGAAGTATTAGGCATTGCCCCTGATTTAACACAAGCACTTTACAAAGGTTTATTAGGAGCCGGATATACCTTAGAAAAAAAAGGAGGTATCTTAATCACTGTGCGGGATTCTGATAAGGAAGAAATTATAGCAATTGCAGAACGTTTTGCTAAATTGGGATTTCATCTATATGCTACCTCTGGTACGGCAAGGATTCTTCGTAACTCTGGCCTACCAACAACTTTGGTTTACAAAATCAAAGAATCTGAGCAAAATACAATTTCTCTACTGGAAAGTGGAAAAATAAACTACATTATCTCTACCTCTGCCAAAGGTAGAATTCCTGCAAGAGATAGTGTAAAGGTTCGAAGGAAAAGTATTGAACTTGGAATTCCTTGTTTAACCAGTTTGGACACTGCAAATGCATTGGCCAATATATTAAACACTAACTGTAGTTGCGAAAATGCAACCCTAATAGATATTTGTAATTTGTAAAATTCATATATCACCACTTGTGTGTCAAAAACACCAAAGGTGCTTCTTTCATACTGTACATGGTATAGCAAGCTGGCTTGTAAATACCATATATAGTATGAAAGAATATTTTTGATTTTGAAATTTACTGAGGTTTCTTTGCAAATTTCTGCTTGGCATTTTCTATTTTCTTATCCTCTGCTACCGGGGTTTGATAAAAACCTCTCTGATGCATTAAATTAAATACATCAACCTGCATCTTATGCTCTTCCTGCAAAATGTTTAATACTGTTTTTCTCACATCATCATGCACACATTCATTGGCCGACATATTAAATAGACCAGTTGCCGCCTTCTGTGCTGCTAATCCATCTGCTAAAATTTCTTTGTCTGTATATTCTTGCATCTCTTTATACCAATCCTTTCAACTAACGTTTCAACTATATCAAATGTGCATATAATGCATCAAAATGTGCCTGATGCTGTTTTGAAATCTCTTCATACTTACTTTTTATTTCCATATCTTCCGTCTGTGAAGCAAGCATTTTAAATTTTTTTACAAGTAATTCCTCGTCCCCAAGTAAATCATTTAAGGCTGCTAATTCTTTTTCTGACAACTGTGCCATATTAATACCTCCATTTCTTTTTCGCATACTATCATTAAGGCGGTTAAATAGGAAAACAAAATTTAACCACCTAAGTAATAGTATGAAAAAAAATAAAGGTTTTTATCCATTTTTCTATTCTATTTTTTAAATCTTTGTGCAAAATTCAATACGAATTATAAACATATCCTCTATAATCTCTGCCTCAATTTTCCCATGCATTCGTATTACAAACTCCTTGGCAATTGCCAGTCCTAAGCCTGTAGAACTTTTATTCCTCGATTTGTCTGCTTTATAAAATCTTTCAAACACCTGACTAATATTAATTTCCTCTTTTTCCTTCATTTGATTTCTTATCTCTAAACAAACCCTATCATTCTCCTTTTTTAAAGATACACATATTTGCTTTTCTCCATGGTCTAATCCATTTTTTATTATATTTCTAATCACCCGTCCCAGTGCTTCTTTATTTGCTTCTATATAAAGCAATTCCTCTGTAATATGAAATTCCGGTACAATTTGTAATTCCATCCATTGGTCATAATAAGAAAATATAGTACTTTTTAAAACTTCGTTTATGCAACAAGTGGTCAATTCTAATTGATATGCCTCGTTCTTTAATTTTGTATATGTAAACAATTCTTCAAGCATACTATTTAAGCTTGTAATCCTTTCTCGTATTACAGATACATATCTTTTCTGTTCTTCCTTATCATCACTTTCTTCTAATAATTGAAAATATCCATCTAATGAGGTTAGAGGCGTTCGTATATCATGGGAAAGATTTACATAAATATCAGCAATCATTTTCTCCTTTTCTACAAACTCCTTTTTTTCTTTTTTTCTCATTATCAAAAAATCATTTAAGATATTTACCAGCATTGCAATCCCACCGTGATTAATTTCTCTTAAAATTAACATATTACTGTTATTCTCATTTAAAAATTGCAATTGGCGACAGATGTTTTTCACCTGTCGCTGATAAATCCATAAATATAAAATTAATGCAAAAATAATTAAAATTAATGTTCCTATCAATATGTACATTTTTAAATATCCTTTTTCTCAAAACTACTTTTTCCTAATACAACCATAATTATGATAAACACTATGGATAAACATATAGCTGATATGCTTTCTTTGGTTGTTACATGATTTGACAACATGGATATCTTTCCTGTTATGGTATAATCCAAAATTTTTAAATTTTTTATTCCCATCTTAGTGATTAACTTTTGTAGTACCCCATAGAGGATTGTCAAAACATTCATAGTCATACATACTGCTAAAATCATACTTACCATATTATTGCGCACAAGAACTGCTATGGTCATACATATACATGCAAATGCAAAATGTAAGAAGGTTTCTGTAGACATATATACAAAAAAATCTTTCAAATTCCCCCACTTAATATATCCTAAAAAAACAGCATTTGCAACTATCTGTATCAATACACTCAAAACCATGGTAGCCACTGTATACACAAAAATCGATACTGCCTTTGATATGATTAAACATCCTCTTTTCTCTACCTGTCCACCTATATTTTTTATATATCCACTATTTAGGTCACTGGTAGCAAAAAGAACAGCAAAAATTACAATAAACAATGCTATTATTTTCCCTTGTACATTTCCATAAATCACATCATACACTGTAATGTAATTCTCCTGTGATTCAGGCAATCCCACTGATAATCCTATGTTTATGGGTTCTTCCTCTACTACGGGTTCCTCCTTCATTCCATCTTTTATTCCCGAGATTAAATCATCTGATGAATCTTCCATGACCATAGTATCATTTACATGAACAGTAGTAGTATTGTCCACCATTTTTAAAGTTGCACTTGAAAGTATAAGCACAAATGCCATAATACACCATATTACATACGTAGATTTTGTTTTATATAATCGATATAAATCCATTTTTATCGCATTAATCATTGTTTGCACCTCCAGTTAGATTCAAATAGTATGTTTCTAGTTCTTCATTGGTAATAAATATCTCTTTTACCATAATTCCGGCTTTATTTAACTCCATATTTAATCTTCCGCTGTCTTCAAGACGCTCAAATATATTAATATGTTCCTTATTTACTACCTGATATTTTGTAAATCCCATAGAATCTAGAATAGGAACTGCACGTTTGGGTTCCTCTAATACAACCTCAATTCTCTCGCTACAATGATGCATCAATTCCTCTCGGGTTATTTGCTGCAACAAGGTTCCATTATGTATAATTCCATAATCTGTTGCAATTTTTGATAACTCCTCTAAGATGTGACTAGAGATTAAAATAGTCATGTTTTCCTGCTCATTTAATCGAAGAATCGTGTCTCTAACCTCTACAATTCCCTGTGGATCCAAGCCATTAATTGGCTCATCTAACACAAGTAAATCCGGCTCCCCAATAAGTGCAAGACCAATCCCTAGTCGCTGTTTCATACCTAATGAAAAATGCTTTGTCTTTTTATTTCCTGTTTCTTCTAATCCAATTGTCTTTAAAATTTTTTCGATATATCCATCTCTATTAATTCCAAACAATTTACATTTTATTTTTAAATTGTCATAGGCACTCATATTCCCATATAACCCTGGTGATTCAATGAGACAGCCAATTCTGGAAGAAACCTTCCTTATATCCTTTCCCTTATATCCAAATAATTCGATTTCACCACTTGTGGGTGTTGATAAACCACTAATCATCTTTAAAAATGTAGTCTTTCCTGCCCCATTCCTACCTATAAAACCGTAAATTGCACCTTTTTTTATATGCATATGTACATCATTAACTGCCTTATATGTTCCAAATGTTTTGGTTAACCCTGTGGTTTTTAATAATGTTTCACTCAAGTTTTTTCACTCCTTTTTCATTTCAATCTTTTCAATATAATTTTAAACAGAATTGTCCTCCCGGAAAACCGATTATTTCTATCACTTCCATACGAAAATAGATTTATGCTGGCACCAAACATAATAGTATGTAAGTTTTATAACCGTCTATCTACGGGGTTTAACTGTTACATTTCTTATTCTAGCAAGGAAATCCTAAAAAAAAGCTAAGGAAAAGTAAAAAAAGAGTAAAGTTTTTGTAATTTGTAAGTCTCATAGATGAATCACTGTATACAATGCATCATCTCTTACGGAATAATAAAATCAATTTCCATATTTTAAAGGTAAAACTATATTAAAATGCCAAAAGCTTTACACTCTTCTTTCATACTATATTACTATCATACATTTTTAAGGCGATATCCAATCCCCCAAATTGTTTCAATATATTCTTCTTCTGTAAACTTTTTTATCTTCTTTCGAATATTACTAATATGAACATCCAACGTTTTGGTTTCCCCCATATAGACCGTCTCCCAAGCATATTCAAAAATTTCTTCCTTACTAAATACTTTCTTGGGATTCTTTAATAACAGTTCCAATATTGCAAACTCCTGCTTAGTCACTCCATCTATTACTGTTCCAGCTATTTTTACTTGATATGTGGTTCTATCCAAAATCATTTCCTTGTGTGAAAGCATCATCTTTTCTTCCCTTGGTTCAAATCGACGCAACTGCACTTGAATACGGGCAATTACTTCCTTTATTTCAAATGGTTTTGTAATGT
>JAFQAU010000047.1 GCA_017399885.1 Lachnospiraceae bacterium | reverse complement strand
TTCTTCTTTAGGCTCTTCCTTTTTCTCCTATTCTTTTTCTTCTTCTTTAGGCTCTTCCTTTTTCTCTTCTTCTTTTTTTTCTTCTTTAGGCTCTTCCTTTTTCTCTTCTTCTTTTTCTTCTTCTTTAGGCTCTTCCTTTTTCTCTTCTTCTTTTTTTTCTTCCGCTTTAGGTTCTTCCTTTTTTTCTTCTTCCTTCTTTTCTTCCTCTTTTAAAAAGGGAAAAATTACTTCCCAAATTGTATTTGCCATAATAATTAATCCTATTCTTCTACTGTAATTTTTTCAATTATGACGGAGTCCAAAGGTTGGTCAGTAGAGGCATCTGTTTTTACCTTTGCAATGGTATCTACTACGTCCATTCCTTCGTATACTTGACCGAATACAGTGTATCCACCTGTAAGCCAAGGACATCCTGCGTGATTACGATACATTTCTTGTTGGATGTCAGTTAAACCACTTAGATAGCTCTCATCAATTGCCGATGCCTGCACAATGTAAAATTGGCTACCGTTTGTATTAGGACCAGCATTTGCCATACAAAGTGCTCCTCGGATAGGGTTTAAATATTCTACAATTTCATCTTCAAATTCTTTTCCCCAAATGCTTTCCCCACCGGTACCATTTCCAGAAGGATCTCCACCTTGGATCATAAAATCCTTAATGACACGATGCATGGTAAGACCATCATAGTAACCTTCTTTGGCATGAGTAACAAAATTCTCTACTGCAAGTGGTGCTTCTTTAGGAAACATTTTAAGCTTCACGTCACCGTAGTCTTTAAAGGTAATGGTTACGATAGTATCACCGTCTACAGGTGCAAGGGTTTGATAATTTACCAAATCAGCGTTTTCTTCTAATGCACTATTTCCTTCGTTGTCTTCTTTCACAATCTGAGTTTCACTAGGTGTTTCTTCTATAGAAGTCTGTTCATTAGAGGTAGTTTCATTCTCTGTTTTACTGGATGTGGAAGTATTATTTGAGTTACTTCCACAGGATGAAAGACTTAGCATTAACATTAAAACAAGTAAGGTTAGAGTTGATTTTTTTTGTAAACGTTTCATAATTATGTAACATCCTTTCTATCAATGTGTTATGATTAGATTATATAAAATAACAGTTTAGGTAAGAGTTCGGTCTTGCAAAAGCATTTGTGTACGCTTACCAATTTAACCATAGAAAAATAACTGCTTATTTATTGTAATCAATTTTATAGTAATGTGCAAGATTAAATAGTTCACACAAATAACCGTTCCGGTGTGCCCGGGCAATTACTGTGCTGTTATATCATGTATATTATGTAAGAAGCACCGTTGGTGCTTTAAACACACGAATCATTGTGATAAAATTATTAAAAAATTAATAAATCTGTAATATTTCAACAAAAGTATACCGATAAAAAGTAAAGAATAATAGAATTTCAGGGAGGAAGCAAATATGTTTTATGCAGGGATGGCAGGGACAAGGAATGTCCCTATGCAGACAAGATTAGAAGGCATGCAGAGTGTTACACAGGAAAAAAGTGTTGAGAGTACATCTGATGTAGGGGCGTACCAGGGAAATAATAAACGTTCCCAGGAAATGTCACATGTTATAATAGGGAATATGCAAAATTTAGTGAAAGCGGAAACGGTATCTAATGTGCAGGAAGTTATGAATACTCTTCAGGAAAAAAAGCTTGAAATTACAAATAGTGATATGAGTGAAACAAAAAAACAGATTTCCCTACAGCAGCTTCATAATATACATGAACGATGCAACTTAAAAATTCAAAAGCTTAGATTTGAAGTATCTCTTGAAAAGAAGATTGCTAAGGTAGAAAAAGAGGGAAATAGGGAACAAGCAGAGGAGATTAGACAGGATTATCTTCGGGAAAAGAACATAAGAAAAAGCGATGAATATGCTGAGTTGCAGAGATTTATAATGCAGAATAACTCGTATAGTTCTACAAGAAGCCCATTTATATATAATATAGAGCAGATGGGTGATGACTTATTAAAGAAAGAGATTCAATCAGGTAGTTATATTGATTTTCGTTCCATGGATTTATAAGGGGAGAAATCTATAATATATTTTCTATAGTAAGACCATCTGGCTGTTTATGCCAGACGGTCTTGCAACGAAACAGGTCAGCCTTTTGGCTGACCTATTTTACTTTGTGCCTAACCTGTTAAATAAGTACATTTGCATGACTGAATTTTTGTGGTAAAATAGTAGAGAACTACATGAAAAAGAAAAGGGAGGAAAACATCTTATGAAAAGAAAAATTACGGCTTATTTGCTTATGCTGGTTATGGTTTTGTCTACAATTCTTGGACAAGTCATGCCATATACTAGTATAAAGGCAGCAAGCTCTACTCTTATTATTCATTATGGTGGTCGAGAAGATGGAAATTATGATGGATGGAACCTATGGGTTTGGGAGGAAGGAAAAGAAGGAAAACAGGTAGACTTTAAGACAGAAGACGCTTATGGAAAAATAGCAGTAGTAAATGTATCAAAATCAGGCAAAGTAGGATTTATTGTAAGATTAAATCAGTGGGAAGCAAAAGATATTGATGCAGATCGCTATGTAGAAGTAGGGGAAGGGATAACAGAGATATGGCTTACCAGTAACAAAGAAGAATATACAGATACACCTCCAAAAGGGGCAGAGACATTCGACTTTGAGAAAGATAATAAAGAACGCCAAGCTGTATACAATCAGAAAAAAGCATTAAAGTTAGATGTACATTTTTATGGATTTGAGAAAAAATATAAAGGTATAGAAGCTTATGCTTGGTTAGAGGGGCAAGACAGTGGAAGTTACCAAATGCAGAAGAAGGATAATTTTGGTGCAGTTTTTCAAATTGGGCTTATGAATAAAGACAAAGTAAAGACTGCAGGGCTTAATATTACACTTCCAGATGGTTCAGGAGATTGTGAAAATAGCCGAACCATTGATTTAACAAGAGCAAAAAACAATAAATTGGAAGTATATGTAGTTCAAGGAAATCAAGAAGTATATTATAGTAAAAAAGATGCAGTAAAGAATCCGGTAATATCTCAGGCAAAATTTGTATCTGCCAAAGAAATTGTATTTTCCATAGCAGATACTATGGATACAAAGGATGAAAAATTATTTAAAGAATTTAAAGTAAAAGATCAGAATGGAACGGAGTATGAAATATTAAAGGTATGGTCAGCAAATCCTGGAATAGAAAAGAGCGCTTCCATTATTATGAAAAATGAATTGGACTTTAGCAAATCATATACCTTGTCTATGGAAGGCCATGTAAGTACACCTGTTTCTGTTGGAGAGGTATTTTCTACAGAAGAATTTGCTGAAGCATTTACTTATGAAGGAGACGATCTTGGAGCAACCTATACACCAGAAAAAACAAATTTCCGTGTATGGGCTCCTACTGCATCGGATGTGCAAATTAATTTCTATGAAAAAGGCCAAGGGGATAATTTAATAGAAACCCAGTCCATGATTAAAGATGAGAAAGGTACTTGGATTTATGAGGCCAGTGGAGATTACAAGGATATTTACTATACCTATAGCGTTACAGTAGATGGAAATACAAACGAAGCAGTAGATCCATATGCAAGAACAACTGGTGTAAATGGACAGCGTGGTATGGTTGTGGATTTGGATTCTACAGACCCAAAAGGGTTCGAGAAAGACAAAAGACCTGAATTTAAAAATATGACAGATGCCATAATTTATGAATTACACATAAGGGATTTATCATCAGATTCAAGTTCTGGAATTAAGAATACAGGAAAGTACTTAGGATTAACAGAAAAGGGAACAACAAATGCTGAAGGGGAAGCCACAGGCTTAGATCACCTAGTTGATTTAGGAATTACCCATGTGCATTTACTACCATCTTTTGATTATGCATCTGTAGATGAAAGTAAAACCAATAGTGGACAGTTTAATTGGGGATATGACCCACAAAATTATAATGTACCAGAGGGATCTTATGCAACGGATGCAGAGGATGGAAATGTTCGTGTAAATGAATATAAGCAGATGGTGCAAAGTTTACATGAAAATGACATTCGTGTAGTTATGGACGTAGTATATAACCATACATTTAACGTGAATGATTCAAATTTCCAAAAAATTGTACCAGATTATTATTATCGTAAAGATGGAGAAAGCTACTCTAATGGATCCGGATGTGGAAATGAAACAGCATCGGAGCGTTCCATGGTTAGAAAATATATAGTAGATTCCGTAGTATATTGGGCAACAGAGTATCATGTAGATGGTTTCCGATTTGACTTAATGGGTGTCCATGATATAGAAACTATGAATGAAGTACGAGCTGCCTTGGATGAAATTGATTCCAGTATCATCGTTTATGGAGAAGGTTGGACTGGAGGCGATTCTGTTTACGAAGAATCCAAACGTGCTACCAAAGCAAATGTTCCAAATATACAAGGAATTGCTGCATTTAGTGATGACTTTAGAGATGGGTTAAAGGGAAATGTTTTTGATGCATTAGATAAAGGTTTTATTACAGGAAATGATGCTTATATAGAAGATGTAAAATTTGGTATCGTAGCAGCAACAGAGCATAGTCAAATTGATAAAGATAAGCTTACAAAGTCTGTGGAGGCATGGGCAAGTGAACCGGGGCAATGTATCAATTATGTATCCTGTCACGACAATTTGACCTTATGGGATAAGATAGCAACTTCTTATGAAGATGCATCAGAAGAAGATCGCATTGCCATGAATAAATTGGCTGCTTCTATGGTTTTAACTGCACAGGGCATTCCTTTCTTGCAAGCGGGAGAAGAATTTTTAAGAACAAAACCATCAGCACAAGGAGAAGGATTTGATGAAAATAGTTATTCTTCACCAGATGAGACTAACAGCCTAAAATGGGATACCAAAACAACAAATAATGAAGTATATGAATATTACAAGGGATTGATTGCATTTCGTAAGGAACATGAGGAATTCCGAATGACATCAACCGAAGAAATTCAACAAAATTTAACCTTCTTAACCAATTTAGAAGGCAATGCTATTGGTTATACAATTTCTGAAGGTTCCCATGAAGAACAAACGGGAAACATTATGGTTATACATAATGGAAATGAAAAATCCATGCAAGTAAGCCTTCCGGATTCAGGGAAATGGAATGTGTATATCAATGGAGAAAAAGCAGGAACAGAAGTTATTGAACAAGTAACGGAAACTATCACAGTAGAAGGTATTTCAACCGTAGTATTGGTAAAGGAAAAAGAAGGATTATCTTCTGTTATAAGTGGTATGAATCATAAAGTTATTATTATTGTAGCTATTGTTGTATTGTTATTATTAATAGTTGGTGTCGCATATTGGAGACATAAAAGAAGAATAAGAAGAGATCAGTACATCATACGTTAGAGAATTGTAAGGGATTTAATAGCCCAGAACGGTCAACACCTAACTGGCACTGACTGTAAGAAAGAGTACAATAAAAGTAGAAATGAGCAATCTCATTATGAGAAGCTTGCTAATACGGTAACAGTTTCGTCTTTGATTGAACTGTTACCGTATTTTGTTTCATTTTATAGGAAGGTTCGTGCTATAAAGTAAAAAAACTCTGGGAGGATGTGTACAGATTGGTTAGGAAGATTTTGTTTGATTCCTAGTTCCCCAAAGACCTAGAAGGGATACAGAGAAAAGTGCTAAGAATATGCAGGAGGAAAATGCAGGACAATGCTTGTAAAGTAGTAAAATTAGTGCATATTCAATGACGGCAATAATAATAGAATATTTACGGGCAAATGCTTCTCTGGCACCGGAAATGGGGTGGTTTTTATTTTTTACAGGTGCAATTACAAAAACAATGACACAGGAAATCAGTCCTGCAACAATAAAAACAATAAAATAATTATATAGATAAGGGCAAAGTAAAATAGAAAATACACCAATTAAAGTACTTGATAGAATACATTTTGCATGGGTGGAGGCATGAACTCCACCAAGGTTTACCCTTAGAAGTGTAAAAGCTATATCCCAGACTAGCATTTCTGGAACTTTATGTAAAAACAAGGCAATTAGAAATAGAAATATAGTAATAACCGCCTCATTTAGCAAACATTCCAGTCCGTAGCTATACACTTGCTCTTGCTCCTTAGGCATTCCATTTTCTATTAACCATTTTGCAAATGAATTAGAGATTTTTTTCATCATAGGTATATATCCTTTCTGTTTCATAATAAAAAATTTTTGTAACCGTTAGAAATGTTAGGTATAAACACATATTAGAGTATGTGCTTTAATAACTGGTTTCGTACATCTTTGATATAAGAGCGACTAACGGGGAGTGTATTTCCTCCAACTAATGTGATGGTACTTTTTTGTAGAGATTCTATATTGTGAGTATTCACGATCAATGTTCGATGGCATCGGACAAAATAAGTAGGTGTTAAAGATAAAACCTGCTTAAATGTTCCAAGGTGCTTATATGAAGTATATCTGGTAAAAATTTCAATGTAATGTTTATCGCTGGAAAAATATAAAATATTCTTATAGGAGAGTCGATAAATGGTATTACCTATTGAGAAAGTATAATGATCTACTTTTTTTCGTTCACAAACAATATTCATACAAGTAAGCACATCACTATAGGACACAGGTTTTAACAAATAATTAAGAGCGTGAACCTGATAGCCATGAAAAACATATTCTTTATAGGCAGTTAAGAATACGATATTTCCTGTAAAATTTTTAGAACGTAGATCTTTTGCTAATGCCAGGCCATCCATACCATCTAATTGAATATCAAGAAATAGAATATCTAAATCCTCAAGTAGATGAAAATTACATAAAAAATCTTCACTGTTAGAAAAGACAGAAAGAATCATATCATGATCATTTTTTTTAGCCCAATTATTTAGATGATTAGCCAATTGTTCCTGACAGAACAGATTGTCTTCCACAATACCAATGGAAATATTCATACATTGACTCCTTTCTTAGAGAAACGGAATTAAAATTGTGATGGAAAAAAGATTATCCTGAGGCTCAATTTGTGTAAAGCCATCAGCCTTTCTAACGATGCTCTCAATACGTTTTAATCCCATTCCATGATTTGGTTCGCTTTTTATAGAAAGTAATTCACCAAACCTGTTAAATTTGTAGTTTCCACATGAGCTATTTTTAATTCTCAGACATAGCATGTTTCGATATGGTTTGATATCTAAAGATATAAAGGGGGCATGCTCCTGACCTATTTTGGTACAGGCGTCAATGGAATTATCAAGTACATTGCTAAGCATAGATGCAAATTCAACATCTGATATGGAAAATGATTTATCAGGTAAGTATATATGGTATGTAAATTTTATATTTCGTTGTTTTGCTATAATTAGCTTCGAAGACACAACAGAATCAACAATGGAATTGCCAGTTGATACATTTGTCAGATCCTCCACATCTTCATTACTAAGCTGTGTCAAATAGGAGGAAAGTGTTTCATAGTTCTTAGCTTGTAATAGACTTTGTATTACAACTAAATGGTTTTTATAATCGTGTTTCCAAACACGAAGGGTATGAATATAATCCTGTGTTAATTGTAATTGCTCATGTTCCGCACGGGTTCGTTCCTTTTCCTGCATAAGCATAATATTTTTATAAGAGAGTCGTCCCATTTGTTCTGTAAAAATAATAAAAGAAAAAATCAGAAACAGAATAAAAAAACAAGCAATATTTAAAATAGGAATATCTTTTTCTGAAATATTTCCTTTTGTAATGTCTATGGTGATACCTAGTAGTTTATCAGACACAAAGATAGCAAGAGCTATAAAAATAAAAACAATAAATTGAATAGGAAGAGATAAAAAAAGTTTATTATCTTGTTTTCGCCTAGAAAGAATATAAATAACAATACAGGAAATTAATAAATATAGTAGCGTAATTTGAACTCTTACATCTCCTGCTAGTGTCAATTGGGTTAAATCGTAACTAGTAAAATAAATGGTAAAAGTATAAGCTATATGTTCAGCAAATGCTGCAATCAGTATGTAAGAGCAACCCATTAGTAAACGAAACAACTTGCTACCTTCAAAGCATATAAATGCCAATATGAGATCAAATACCAGCATAATGAGATAGGAATGGCTAGCAAGTATGGGACAAAAATTAATAATAGAAATACAAATGATGCGAAGTACACCGTATCCTATAAAAAAATATTTTGGTCTATCCTTTGGAATGAGATTTGAAAATAATAAATAAAAGTAGAGACAAGCTTCTATAAAATTTACAAAGACCTCCCAACAGTATCCTAATATTCCCATATAAAGTCACCATCCTTTCTTTTATAATTTTATACTAGAAAGAAATCTATTTCTAGTATAAAAAAAAGCAACAGATAGTAACATTTTTTAAAAAAAAGTGCTTGATATTTGGAAAATAATTTTAAAACATGCAATTCGTGCATGTAGTAGTGCATTTCGTGCATTTTTTGAGACAAATAAAAATTCCTATGCTATACTTAAAAAACTGTAAAAGTGAGTCATGCTTACTAAAAATTCCATCCTAAAGATTGGATTACATACCAATTCATTTATATCATGGGTGTCATTGGTTAGGAGTCGGATAGCAAAGACGATAGTTTACAGTATTCTTACATTTTTTCTAATCATAAATTACAAGAGAAAGGAGATAACTTTTATGAAATTAAAGAAAAGCGCAATTCGTGTTTTAGCAAAGACACTAACAGCTGTGGCATTTGTTTTTGCAACTATGCCATGTATTGGTAGATTATATGAGCCGGAAGTACCAGATTGTTTGAGACAATAATTATTTTGAAACCTTGTATATAAAAGAGCCTTTGCCAGATGGTATACGCAAAGGTTCTTTTTTGTTTTATAGGAAAGTTCGTCCTATAAAGCAAAAAAACGCCACCCGAGGATGCGCACACAAATATTTTACATAACGAGGTAGGTGTTTTCGTAAAATACCGTACAGAGTAGATGTGTAAGGGGGATTGTTGCAAGAGTATGCAACACATATCTGACACGTAACCAATGGAAATGAAAGTGTAAACAGTAATCATTTTGAAACCGATATAATAAACGTATCAAATATGTCATAAAAATCTGTTCATTAGCTTATGGAACGGACTATATGGAAATACGTAGAGGGGGATAAGATTGATGAAAGATAGCATAGCCATAATAACAGCAAGAGGTGGAAGCAAAAGAATTCCCAAGAAAAATATAAGAGATTTTTGTGGAAAGCCAATTATTGCTTACGCAATTGAAGCAGCGCTAGAAGCGGGAATATATGATAGGGTAATGGTAAGTACGGATAGCGAAGAAATAGCAGAGATTGCGAAAAAATATGGGGCAGAGGTTCCTTTTTTAAGAAGTGAAAAAACAGCAAGTGATTATGCTACAACAGCAGATGTGTTATTAGAGGTATTAGATAGGTATAAAGAAAGAGGCGAAGAATTTAAGTACATGACCTGTATTTATCCTACCGCACCTTTTGTAACAGCAGAGAAACTAAAGGAAGCATATGCGTTATTAAGTCAAGAAAACGTAGTGGAGATTATGCCTGTAACAGCTTTTTCCTATCCACCTCTTAGAGGCTATATAAAGAAAGATGGCAAATTAGCTATGAAATGGCCAGAGCATTATAAGACAAGGTCACAGGATTTGGAGCCTATATATCATGATGTAGGGCAGTTTTATTGTTATTGTGTAGAGGCATATCAGAAATTAAACGGAATTGTTACAGAAGGGATAGTGCCTGTTCTTGTTGATGAAATGGAAGTGCAAGACATAGACAATGAAACAGATTGGAAAATTGCAGAAATCAAATATCAAATCATGAAGGAACAAAAAAACAGCTTGTTATGATTACATAACAGCTGTTTTTTCGTGTTTTATATAGACTTACAACGAACAGGTCAGTGGCAAGGCTGAATGGTTACGAATAAATACCGCCACCCCACTCTACAACAGTAAAGCCTTCACGCTGAAAAGGTTCAAATGTTTGTTCTTCGATAGCAATAGGTGTTTCTAACGGTTTTACAGCCATGTAAACACGCAACATACTATCTGGCAGTGGGTTGATTGTAAGAGGCGCTATGTCCTCATAGTTTTCTGTCTGGAAAGAGATTAGATTATAAGGATTATTTTGTAAAATTGGTGCCCAATAAACAATAAACTCATTATATTCCTTTGGAGTTAATCCCATTTCCGGCAAAACTTTTTGGAAGAAGCTAGTAACATCTTCTCCTTTTACACAGAAGCCTTTGGAAAAGTCAGGTGTAAAATCATAAGGGATACCTTCCCAGAATAGATAAGAATATTCTAATCCATCAGCTAGGTTGGTTAATGTACCATCTGGTTTTGCAATCACATCCCAATGCCCATCTGGTGTGTAAGGGTACACATAGGTAAATTCACCCTTAAAGTCTAAATCAACTGATATACCTGTAGTTTCTTCAGGATATAGGTAAATAACCGGTTTGTAACATACAGGAGGATACTCCATATTACGATTATTTGTAAAAGCAATGGTATCAATCATATAATGATAAACTTGATTTACATCGTCATACACAGGCATAAAGTATATATAAAGAAAATTTGTATACCCTAGGTGGTCGGAATAGGATTCTGTTTTGCTACCAGGGAAGTTCAGTAATTTCGTGTTATCAGTTACCTGTAATGTAAGTTCAGTTCCTAAGTAATTCCCCTTGATGGTGGTTTCACTAAAGCAATTTGGCGGTACCAAAAATGGACTGATTGGAAGAAATTTATAGTTACTTTCTACCACCCAAATAGCTTCACATTCACATAGCGTAGAAATAGGAGAGTCTTTTGTAATAAGACCATTGTAGGCAATGATAATGCTATCACCAGGGAATAGCTCTTGGATAGTAACTTCGTAGAATTCTCCATCATAATGATTGTAATAGGTGATACAATCGGTTAAGTTTAATTTTGTGTTATTATCTTCAATGTAGATGGTATTATTCTCAATTTTACTGATAACAGCAGCTCGTGTTACAGCGCCTGGTTCTAAAGAAGGGGTTATAACAGGAAAAGCACTAGGGTTTGGAGTGCTGTATGTAGGTGTTTCTACAGGCACAGTAGG
>JAFQAU010000046.1 GCA_017399885.1 Lachnospiraceae bacterium | reverse complement strand
TTAAGCATTTGCACTTATTAAGAAAAAACAAAATGTACCTCAATATCAAATTATTCTGCAAGAACTTTTCCACTTATGAATGATACTCCTGTAAAATTTAAAAGTCAACGAAAAAAAAATAACAAAAAAATAAATTAAAACTCTATTTTTTTATATTAAATTACAAAAGACAATGCTCTCCCCCCCTATTTACTGTGTTTGAACAGCTCCAACACCCTGCTACTAAGTCTACAAATCATGAACTGCTATTAGGGGGTGATATTAAAAAGACAAGCTACACGTATGGGATACGCAAATGAAGCAAATCCCTTGTAAATAAGGAATTTGCTCCACTTTACTATAATATACCTCTTACATTTCACCCAGTAAAAAATATACAGAACTGTTACTGCATTTGTTCTTTTAATACATCAATAGCCTTTGCAATTGCATCTTCAATACCCGATGGATTCTTTCCACCTGCTTGTGCCATATTTGGACGACACCGCCGCCACCGCCTACTAAAGAAGCAATTTCTTTAATCAAATTACCAGCATGTGCACCCTTTTTCATTGCCGCATCTGTTGCCATCGCTAAAAGACTTACCTTACCATCAACAGCTGAGGCTAGTACTACCACACCATCTTGAATCTTATTCTTCAGTTCATCTCCAAGATTGCGTAATCCATTCATATCCACATCAGAAACTTTTGTTGCAAGAACCTTTATACCTTGAACCTCTATAATCTGATCCATAATATTTCCCAAAGAATCCTTTGCCATTTTATCCTTTAACTTCTGATTTTCTGACTGCAGACTCTTTATTTCTTCCTGCATTGTTTCAATTTTCTTAACTAGGTTTGAAGGTTCTGTTTTTGCTGTTTTCGCAGCTCTATAAAATTCTTCCTCTAAGTTTTTATAATATTCAAAGACCCCATTTCCTGTTAATGCTTCTATACGACGTACTCCTGCTGCAATTCCACTTTCTGATACAATTTTAAAGGTTGCAATTGTACTTGTATTTTCAACATGCGTTCCTCCACAAAGCTCTGTACTAAAATCATTCATTTTTACAACACGTACAGTCTCACCGTACTTCTCTCCAAACAAAGCCATTGCTCCGGATTTCTTTGCTTCATCAATACTCATAACTTGTGTAATTACAGGAATTGCTTTTGCTATTTGGTCATTTACAATTTTCTCTACCATATCTAGTTCTTCCCTAGACAACGCTGAAAAATGATTAAAATCAAAACGCAAACGTTCTTTGTTCACCAAAGAACCAGCCTGTTTTACATGTGTACCCAATACTTCTCTTAATGCACTCTGTAGTAAATGTGTAGCACTATGATTTTTACAGGTTGCAACCCTATTCTCTTCACAAACTGTTAACGCTACAGTTTCTCCAACTTTAATACTGCCGGATGTAACAATACCAACATGTCCAACCTTACCACCTTGTAATTTAATGGTATCCTTTACTGTAAATTTAAAGGATTCTTTTTTTATGCTACCAATATCAGCCTGCTGCCCACCCATAGTAGCATAAAATGGTGTTTCCTCTACTAGAATGGTTCCTTGCATACCTTCTTTTAATTCCTGAACCAATTCATTTTCTGTGGTTAATACGGTTACCTTTGAATTGTGTGTTAATCTGTCATATCCTACAAACTCTGTGGTAATAGCAGGGTCAATCAATTGGTAAACGGTTTCGTCGGCTCCCATATAATTTGAAACCGCTCTCGCTCCCTGCGCTCTCTTTCTTTGTTCTTCCATAGAAGCTTTAAAGCCCTCTTCGTCAATTAAAAGACCCTTTTCTTCTAATATTTCTTTTGTTAAGTCAAGAGGAAAACCATAAGTATCATAAAGCATAAAAGCATTTTGTCCAGATAAAATTTTCTCTCCTTTTTCTGCCATTTCAGCTTCCATCTTTGAAAGAATTGTTAATCCTTGATCTATTGTTTTGTTAAATTTGTTTTCCTCTTCTGTTAAAACACTATGAATCATATCCTTATTTTCTTCTAGTTCAGGATATCCGTCCTTGGACATATTTATAACAGTATCACTTAAGTTAGCAAGAAACTTACCTTCAATTCCTAACAATCTTCCATGTCTTGCCGCTCTACGTAATAATCTTCTTAATACATATCCTCTTCCCTCGTTAGAAGGCATAATTCCATCAGAAATCATAAATGTTACAGAACGAATATGATCGGTAATCACACGCAAAGAAATATCCTTAATTGGATCTTCTTTATACGTTGTCTTTGCAATTTCGCAAACTCGATCCAAAAGCGCTTTAATCGTATCTACAGCAAATATAGAATCCACATCCTGTACTACAACTGCAAGACGTTCTAATCCCATACCCGTATCAATATTTTTATTCTCAAGCTCTTCGTAATTTCCTTTTCCATCATTCTCGAACTGTGTAAATACATTATTCCATACTTCCATGTAACGGTCACAATCACAACCTACTGTACAACCAGGTTCTCCACAACCATATTGTTCTCCACGGTCATAGTAAATTTCAGAACATGGACCACAAGGACCTGCTCCATGCTCCCAGAAATTATCTTCTTTTCCAAAACGGAATATTTTATTTTCGGGAACTCCTATTTCTTTATTCCAAATTTCAAATGCTTCATCGTCTGTTTCATACACAGAAGGATATAATCTTTCTTCTTCTAAGCCAATTTCCTTTGTTAAAAATTCCCATGACCAAGCAATTGCTTCTTTTTTGAAATAATCTCCAAATGAAAAATTACCAAGCATCTCGAAAAATGTACCATGTCTTGCAGTTTTTCCTACATTTTCAATATCTCCTGTACGAATACACTTCTGACAAGTTGCCACTCTTTTTCTTGGTGGAATTTCCTGTCCTGTAAAGTAAGGTTTTAATGGTGCCATACCTGCGTTGATTAATAATAAACTATTATCATTTTGTGGCACCAATGAAAAACTTTTCATTACCAAATGCTCTTTACCTGCAAAAAAATCTAAATACATTTTTCTTAACTCATTAACTCCGTACTTTTTCACGTCTTATGCCTCCTAAAATTAAATCTCTACATTCCTTTATAATAATTCATATTATTTATTACTTTCTTCATCTGTTTCTTTTTTACTTCTTGAACGTTCTCCCCATGCTTTTCCCAAAACAACGCCTAGCACTACTATTGCAATATAAGCAATATATTTTATAAAATACCATCCTGTCCATGCAAAAAAATTAGCCATATTAATCCCTCCTTATCTTCTATGCGATAATTCCTTTACCACATCGTCCCAATCTAATCCACACTCTGCCATTAAAACCATCAAATGATACATGAAATCCGATATCTCATATTTCAATTCCTCTGCATTTGGATTTTTAGCTGCTATAACAATCTCTGTAGCCTCTTCTCCACATTTTTTTAAGATTTTATCTATTCCCTTATCAAACAGATAATTGGTATAAGAACCATCCTTTGGATTGTTCTTTCTATCCATAATCACATCATACACATCTTTAAAAACTGTTAGTGGATTTACATCATTGTAATCTTTTTTCATTATGGTTGTAAAGAAACAACTTTTATTTCCTGTATGACAAGCAGCTCCCACCTGATGTACCTTTGCCAGTAAAGTATCATTATCACAATCTATCGTTAATGATTTTAAAAACTGAAAATGACCTGAGGTATCTCCCTTACACCACAATTCGTTACGACTTCGACTCCAATAAGTAACCCTTCCTGTTTGAATCGTCTGATTAAAAGCTTCTTCATTCATATACGCCATCATAAGAACTTCACCAGTTTTATAATCCTGTGCAATAACTGGGATTAAACCATCTTCATTTAATTTAAAATCAGAAAACACTAATAAGCTTTCATTGGTATTTATATCTATATCTTTTTCTTTTAAAGAATATTTTGCCTTCATAATGGACTTATTTTCAAAATGATTTGTTACAACTGCCTTTACATAATCAATAGAAATAAGTTCTTCCAAATCATTTCGTACCAAGCTATCTCTAATAAGAATAGGCATATTTGCCTTTTTTATATTTTCCAATAAAACATTTGAAATCACAACATGCTTTAACAAGATCCCATACGCACCTAACTCATGTAAATGCTTACTGGATTCCACATTGGCAAAATCTCCTAAAGAATCAATTTCTATAAATATCTTATCACTGCCAAATCGTTCGCTAGATTCCTTTATTAATTTTTTATCATCAAGTATACTTTCTTTTATAACAACATTCTTCGCACCTGTATATAGTGCTTTTTTTACATCTTCAAATCTTTTAACATATAAGCCAACCATGAAAGGGATATCTACAAGCTTAGACATTTCTTTAACTAAATACAAGAATTCTTCTCTTTCATTTTCATTGGTCGTATAATTATAAATGAAGATTTCATCAGCCCCCTCATGACTGTATTTCTGTGCTAATCTTAGAACATTCCCCTTTAGTTCACTTTCCGCATTAATATACGTAATTAATTTTTTACAAGACATATATATATCCTCCTTTTTATTCTGCTATAACTTAAATATCGTCTCAATCTTTTCCTGTGTATCCTAATGAACTGCCCGTAACGGTTAACAAGGACTAAATGTTTTACAACGACCCCTTTGTTGATAAAACTCCTACCACTCTTTCATCATACTTTGTTGCTTCATCTAAAGCTTTGGCAAAGGCTTTAAATACAGCTTCTGCTATATGATGATTATTGCTTCCCTCTAATTGCTTTAAATGCAGATTCATTCTTGCACCATAAGAAACAGCATAAAAAAATTCTTTTACCATCTCAGTATCAAATTCACCAATACGCTCACTCGTAAATGTAACATCATAAACAAAATATGGTCTGCCAGATAAATCAACAGCACAAAGTGCCAAAGTCTCATCCATTGGTAAAATAAAATAACCATATCGTTTAATTCCAGCTTTATCCTCTAATGCCTTTGCAATTGCCTCTCCCAAAACAATCCCCACATCTTCTATTGTATGATGACAATCCACCTCCAGATCACCTTTTACCTTAAGCTTCAAGTCAAAGAAACCATGTCTGGCAAAACTGTTTAACATATGGTCAAAGAAACCAATGCCTGTATCTATTTCTATGTCACCATTTCCATCTATACAAAATTCCATCTCTATATGTGTCTCTTTTGTTTCTCTAGATATCTTTGCATATCTTTTTTTCATATTACACCTCCAACGGCTCTTAACATTTTTATTATATCGAATTTTTCCCAAAATGAAAAGTTTTTTATCAAAACAAGACAATTAGAACGTTATCATTTGGGTGCCCCAAATATTTACAACAATACTCCTTACGCATCTTAGCACCTATTTTGTCC
>JAFQAU010000045.1 GCA_017399885.1 Lachnospiraceae bacterium | reverse complement strand
GTTTGGCTAAGGGCAATTGCCTAGCTAAACTGCTACCTCAAAATTGATTTTCTCAAAAGAAAGAAAAAGCACACTGACGTATTTAACTACGCCAGTATGCCGTGGCATAGCCTAGTATTTTCCAAAACCTCCACTTAATGAAATAATTTGTTCATTCCTGCTTGCCATATTTTTTAATCCCATATCATTACTTGTAAACATTTGACCTGCTCCTATACCAACCTGTGAATTTAAGGTATATACGGACAACAAATCTCTCATTTTGCTTGCTTGACCAGACATCTCTGCACTTGCAGCTGCACATTCCTGACTGGTTGCTGAATTGTTTTGAACAACCTGTGATACCTGCTCTATTGCTTGATCGATCTGATTAATGGCAGTTGCCTGATAGTTACATTCCTCTGCTATTCCATTTATTATCATTTCACTCTGCTTCACTGCTTCTGTTATTTCTTCTAATGCTTCTGCTGTTTCATCAGCAATTTTTGTTCCTGCTGCCACTTTATTAATGGAATCTTCAATTAATTCTGCTGTTTCAGATGCTGCTGCTGCACTTTTAGCTGCAAGGCTTCTTACTTCTTCTGCAACAACCGCAAAACCTTTTCCTGCTTCCCCTGCTCTTGCAGCTTCTACAGCTGCATTTAAAGCTAAAATATTTGTTTGGAATGCAATGTCATCAATAACCTTTATAATTCTTGATATACTTTCAGATGCTGTATTTATTTCCTGCATAGCAACCACCATTTCACGCATTTCTTCATTTCCTTTTTTCACATCTACGATTGCTTTGCCAATTAATGATGCTGCCTCGTTGGCATCTTCTGCATTTTTCTTTGTTTTCTCTGTAATATCATCAATAGAAGCTGTTATCTCCTCAATTGCACTTGCCTGTTCTGTAGAACCCTGTGCTAATGCTTCACTGGCACTTGCTACCTGTGAAGAACTACTCATAACCTGATATGCCGATTCACGAATATTATGTATTGCATTATTATTCCCCGCAACCATCTTTTTCAAGGATATTCCTAACACATCCTTATCCGATCTTGGAATAATTTCTACTGTTAAATCCCCCTCTGCCACTTTTCCCGCAGCAACTGCCTGATAACGCACGTTGTCTACTACTTTCTTAAACTCATCAATTAAATCTCCAAATTCATCATTGCCATATTTTGTTAACTCTACATCTACTCTACCATCTGCAATCAATTTTGTTGCCTCTGTTACTTGTTTTAAAGATTTTTTAATACTTCTTATAATAGCTACAGAAACACCCGTCATGATTAATGTCATGATAATAAAAGTAACTGCTGTTGCATATGCATAGCTTCTTAAATATGACTCCGGATCCTCTTGATGAATTATTGTTGCGGCTGTGGAATACCCCATATACAAGCTGGCAACCACCAAAACCCCAATTGCAAAAAATCCTAACATTAGTTTGTTTACTATTTTCATATCCTTAAACATACACTTCACTCTCCTTCTTCTTCTGTGTTCTCTTCTTCGTTAACACTTTCTATTAACAGCTTATCTTCATCATTTAATAGTTTCTCTGGATCTAGTAATAACTTTACGGAATCTCCCACTTTTCCTATGGACTGTACAAATACATTTTGCGGCTTATCCGTATTGCCTATTGTAGGGGATGGTAAGATATTTTCCTCCTGAATCTCTACCACTTCTGCAATCTTTTCCACAATCAAGCCAACCACTGTATTATCCACATTTAAGACAATAATACAGGTTCTATCCGTATAAGGAATTGGTTCCTGCTTAAAACGAAGTCTTACATCGATAACCGGAATAATTTTTCCCCTAAGATTTATCAATCCTTTTATGTAACTTTCACTTTCTGGTATTTCAGTAATTTCCTGATATACAATAATTTCATTTACATACTGAATTTTGATACCATAATACTCGTGACCCGACTTAAAGGTAACATACTTATCCTTTTGGGTATTAAAATCACTCATATACATCCTCCCTCTTCTTTATATTTTGTTTAACTTTGTTTGTTACAGTTTAGTTACTCGCCTAACCGATTGACACGCAGATAATCAGCGAAGCGATTGTCCCTGTGTAAACAGCTAATTTATTCCACCATTCCCGCTACATCCAAAATTAAAGCAATACTTCCATCACCAAGCTGTGTACAACCTGACAATCCTTTTACCTTTTTAATATAGTCTGGAATTGGTTTTACTACAATTTCCTGCTTACCTCTTAAGCGATCCACTAAAAGACAAAAACTTTTCTTTTCTACTTCAACAATTACCAACATACAATTTTCTAAATCCACTTGATAATCACGAATATTATACCATTCACCTAATCGTAAAACAGGGAAACACTCACCGCGAATCATCACAAATTCTTCCCCATCCGGTTCTTGGACTAGCATGTTTTCCTGTAATCCTACAAATTCTTTTACCATGCCTGTCTCAATTACAAAGGAAGACTTCCCAACTTCCATTACGATACCATCAATAATTGCTAAGGTTGGAATCTTTAAATTCATAACACTTCCTTCTCCCGGTGTACTTTCAATTTCAAGAGTCCCACCAATAGCCTGTATATTAGATACAACTACATCCATTCCAACACCACGGCCAGAATACTCTGTAACATTTTCATTGGTTGAAAATCCCGGTAATGTTATAAACTGATATATTTCCTTATCCGTATAGGAATGTTCATCTCTTGTATAATCCCATATTCCTTGCTTCTTTGCCTTTGCAATGATTTTATCACGATTCAATCCTCCGCCATTATCCGTTACGCTAATCCATACTTTTCCGGACTCATTTTTTGCTGACAGAGTAACCTTTCCTTTCTCTACTTTTCCCTTTGCAACTCTCTCTTCATTAGGCTCAATACCGTGATCTACTGCATTTCTTACCAGATGCATAAGTGGATCTGAAATATGTTCTATAATATTTTTATCCACCTCAGTGTTCTCACCTATCATTTCAAACTCAATGTCTTTTCCTAATTTCCTTGAGACATCAAAAACAATACGGTTCATTTTTTGGAAGGTATTTAATAATGGCATCATTCGCATACTCATTATTACATTCTGTAAATCTGTGGAAATCTTTGCCATCTGTCCTGCTGCTTTATTAAAATTGTCTAATTTTAATCCCGGTACCTTCAGATCCGGATTTTGTAAAACAACGGATTCTGAAATAACCAATTCACCAATCAAATCCATAAGCATGTCCATTTTCTTTACATCTACACTAATAAAATTAGCCTTCTCAGATTTTCTTGGTTTATCCTTTGCAAGCTTTTTCGCTTTTCCGGGACCTTTAGATTCAATAACAAAATCCCCAGGTGCCATTGGTTCTTTCTCTTTTAAAACCGGTTTTGGTTCTTCTGATTTTTCTTTCTTATCTATACTCTCAAAATCCCCTTCTAAATCAATACGAATCTCAGAACCAACACTATCAAACCCTTGTTGAAATTCCTTTGCACTACATTCATAAATATCTACTTTTTCAATGTCATATCCAACTTGAATGATTCCCCGTATATCCTCTTCCGTTGACTGGGTTTGCAACAAAATTTTAAATCCATTCTCTAAAATCTCATCTGCACTAAGCTCATTGGAAACAATGTCCTCTGGGAAATATAAAATATCCTCTGCAATTTCTTTTAGGGCATATACCATTTTATAAGCATGTATATTTGCCAACTGAATCTCTGGTTGATAAGTAAGATAAATCTTATAGAAATGGCTCTTACTGGTTGCCATAGGTGCCAAATAAAACTGCTGTGGCTCCTCATGTACATTTTCCTTAATTACCTTTTCTTTTGATTTCTTACCACCCTTTATGGAATCTAAAAATTTATCAAGTTTTTCCATAATTTCTGTGGTATCGCCATCTGCTATTTCTCCATTTTGAATCTTTCCCATCTCATTGGTTATAAAATCTGCTACATTTAAAACATGTTCCACTAATTCTAAATGTGGTACATTCTTGGGTTTTGATTCTCTCAAATAAAAGAAAATATCTTCTAACTTATGAGATACCTCTGTAATATTTTCAAACATCATAACTCCAGAGGAACCCTTTATGGTGTGCATTGTACGAAATATCTCATTTACACTGTCTTCATCAAAACACGCCTCATCCTTTTGCTCTAAAACGATATCTTGAAGCTGTTCTAACAACTGACTATTTTCAAATAAATACACGTCCAGCATATCTTCTGTATTAAATCCATCCCCCATCTCGCACCCCTTTCTAGATTAGTCCAAGTTTTTTTAAAGCTTGCTCAAATCTGTTTTGATCAATAGGTTTTCCAGAGTAAATGGTACATCCAAGGTCAAATGCCATTTTTACATTTTTTTCTTCATTTAATGCTGTTGTCATAATAACCTTTGCAGCTTTCTCTGGTGGAATTTTTCGCTCCTTCTCAAGGTTTCGAATTCCCATCAACGCCTGGTACCCATCCATTACAGGCATCATAATATCCAGGCAAACCAAATCATACGGTTCTCCTTCCTCTAGGGCAAGCATAAAAGCATCCACTGCCTCCATTCCATCTACGGTCACATCACATTCCCCGTAGTTCGATAAGAAACTATCCATTGCCTTCCTTGTTACATAATCATCCTCTGCTAACAAAATTCTCATTCTCCCTCACCTCACATTTTATTTAACAACTGATATGTCCTTTTGGGAATATCAATTAATTTTTCTCGATAATCCACAGCTCCTATATCATAAGCAACCTTAGGCATTCCATATACCACACAGGTACTTTCATCCTGCCCAATGGTTTTTGCTCCCGCCATTTTCATCTCCAGTAACCCCTTTGCTCCATCTCCCCCCATTCCTGTTAATATAATTCCCAATGCCTGTTTCCCAGCAACTGCTGCCACAGAACGGAATAATACATCAACAGAGGGGCAATGCCCATTTACTTTATTTCCTCTTTTGCAAACAACCTGATAGTTTCCATTCACCTTTACCAATTCCATGTGTGCATCTCCGCCTGGTGCAATTAACACCTGTCCCGGCATAACCACATCCCCGGTTCTCGCTTCCTTTACCAGCATTCTACATTGTTCATTTAATCTGTTTGCATACATTTGTGTAAATCCGGCAGGCATATGCTGTACCACAACAACCCCCGGAAAATCCTCATCAAATTCTCTAATAACAGAAGAAATTGCTTCTGTTCCACCTGTAGATGCGCCAATAGCTACTACTAAATTGCCTAGATGTCCATTTTGCAAGCTACTATGACCTGCAGGCGATGCTATTTTTTTTGTACCTACATGGGCAACTGCTGCCGTCCTTATTTTATCCGGCAAATCATAACAAATAAATCTTTCTACCTGTTCCCTCTGATTTGTGACAGGCTTTGCTACAAAATCCACAGCGCCAGCATTCAATGCTTCAAAAACCCTGTCATTTAATGCGCTAATAACCACTACCGGCATTGGATATTGTGGCATAAGACGCTGCAAAAATTCAATTCCACTCATCTTAGGCAACTCTACATCTAAGGTCATTACATCCGGTTTATAGGCAATAATGGCATCTCTTGCTTCAAAGGGATCTCTTGCAGTTGCTACCACCTGAATATCTGGATTCTTATTTAGATTTCGAACAAGAAGCTCCTGAAACATCAGGGAATCTTCTACCACTAAAACCCTTATTTTCCCCATAGTATTTCTTCCCTTCCTATTTTCGAAATATTGATGGTTGAACCAATTGAAAAGGAACATTACTTCGGTCTAAGGTTTCAGTGCGACCAATAAATAGATACCCTCCGGGTTCTAACGCATCATATAATTTCTCTACCAGCTGACATTTTGTTTCTGCATCAAAATATATCATTACATTTCTCAAAAAGATTACATGCATTTTGTGCTTAAACGGGAATAAATCCATTAAGTTAAACTGTCTAAAAATTACTTCGTCCTTTAATTCTTTCGTAACCTGCACATGTTCATGGTCAGATAAATTCCTAAAGAATCGTCTCTTCCAAGCCTCTGGAAGTGGAGAAATCTGTTCCTTCGTGTATATTCCTTCGGTTGCATGTTGTAACACTTCTGTAGAAATGTCAGTTGCCAATACTTTTGTATCCCAAAGGGATTTCTCTAAACCGAAAAACTCTTTCAAAACCATTGCCAATGTATATGGTTCCTCTCCTGTAGAAGAAGCTCCACACCATATATACAAATCTTTCTTTTCTTCTTCCTTTTTCTTAAGCCAAGGAAGTACTTCCTCTTTCAAAAACTGAAAATGTTCAAATTCCCTCATAAAATACGTATGATTTGTTGTGAGTATATTTACCAGTTCATTATGTAACCGACCTGAAAAATCAGCAGTTACATCATTCATATATTCTGTATAACTATTCCAACCACCTATTTTTATGTAATTGTCTAGCCTTCCGGCAATAATCTCTTTTTTTCGACTCATATCAATTCCACAGCGGTTCTTTAAATAGACATGAATCCGATAGAATTCTTCGTCTGTCATAAGCATCTCCCATTACTTTCTTTTTTCTAATGAAATTGCCTAAATATCTTTTGCATAATTTCATATATATCAGGATTGAATTTTGTAATATTATCTTGATTCATAATTTCCAAAGAATCATCCCTGGAATAATCATCACGATATGTTCTCTTCTCTGTTAGCGCACAATATTCACTTACAATAGAAACAATTTGTGCAGACAAAGGTATCTCTTCCCCCTTTATTCCTTCAGGATATCCACTTCCATCCCAATTCTCATGATGGCATTTGGCAATATCAATAGACATCTGAAGAAAATTATTAAAATCTCCACCTTGTTTAATATCGCTTAATATTTCAGCCCCACGAATAGTATGCCGATGCATGATTTCTTTTTCCGCATCTGTTAAGCTATCATTTTTCTGCAAGAGGGAACCTGGTATGGAAATATTTCCCAAATCACAAAGTGGTGCTGCCAATTCAATGGTATCTATAAATGTATCTGAAATCAAATGTCCAAACTTAGCAGATAATTGCATAGCTTCTGCTAAAATTCTACAATTGTAACTGATTCGTTCCATATGCGCTTCTTCATAGTTGGCATTCTCTCTAGCAATCCGAATCAAAGCGTACAAAACTTTTTTTCTTTCATTTTCCAGTTGTTGTAGCTGATCTTGTACAGATGTTTGTAGCTGTCGGTTAATTTCTAATAATTCCTGATTGGTTTCATAAAGCTTCAAATGCACTCTCACTCTCGCTCTAACCACCTCAGGAATAAAAGGTTTTGTAATGTAATCCTCTCCTTCTAACTCAAATCCCTTTACAATATCCTCCGGATTATCAAATGCTGAGATAAAAATAATAGGAATATCTCTTGTCTCCGGATTATCCTTAAGTATTTTACATAACTCAAATCCATCCATTTGTGGCATAGCTATATCAGAAATAACAAGCTGAAGCTTAAACTTTTCTATTACTCTTAAAGCCTGTTCTCCATTTTCCGCTAATATAGGCTTATATCCCATATCTGATATAATGTCTCTTAATGTAAAACGATTCGTCTCCACATCATCTACAATAAGAATGCGTGGCACTTCTTTTTTTGTATTTTCTTTTATCACAAGCATACCACCTTTTATATAATTTCCTGTAAATTTTCAAAAGCCCCAACAGATTTTTCATAATTTTCTTTCTGTACCGCCATTTTTAATCGAAGCATAGCTGTTTTTACTTCTTTCGGGGCATCCTCTGTAAGTTGTCTTAGAGTCTCAACAAACATCTCCGCTTTTTCCCAATTATCCATTTCTATACTAAGAATCAATTTAGACATCTTCTTTTTAATCTCTTCTATATTCTCCGCTTCCCCATATGTCCAAATCTTTTCACTATCTTCCGATTCTGTAAAGCTGTTTAATCTATTCATTATGGTACTCGTATCTGTTACAACTTCTTCTAAATTCTTACTTGCGTCCGGATCTACCCCAACCCATATATGAAAAGAAAACATGGTACCCTTTCCTAATTCACTCTCCACCCGAATATTTCCATTCATCAGTTCTACCAACTGCTTTGAAATATTCAAGCCAAGTCCGGTTCCACCATATCTACGACTAATGGACGCATCAACCTGTGAAAAACTTTTAAATAATTTATCTTGTTCCGCCTTGTCTATACCAATTCCAGAATCAATCACCATAAAGAACAATTCCATCCGATTGTCATACTGGGCTGTCTTTACCACTTCCACTGCAATCTTTCCTACTGCGGTAAACTTAGTGGCATTAGATAACAAATTGTTAAGAATCTGCACGATTCTAAGTTCATCACCTACTATATATTCCGGAACATCCGGTGATACTGTAATAAACAATTCCAACCCTTTTTCTGTTATTTTATTTATGTGATTGGCTCTTACGTATTCTATCATATTACGAAAATGAAACTTCTGCGGTTCTAGAGTAAACTTCCCAGCTTCTAGCTTAGAAAAATCTAATACACTATTGATTATGGCATTCATATTTTCACAGCCTTGTTCAATTAAACGAAGTAAACGAAGCTTTTTTTCATCATTCTCTATCTTAACTAATTCTTTGGCATTCCCTAAAATTCCATTAACTGGCGTTCGAAGCTCATGGGTTACGTTTGCAATAAACTCTGATTTGATTTTTAAGGCAGCTTCCATTTCCTGTTCTGCTTTCGCCACTTCCTTCTCAAACAACATCCCCTGAGAAATATTCATTCCCATACAAATATAACGAATCGGATCCTGGCTATATTGTTGCATTCTGGTACGCATAGGAAAACAGGTTCTATTCCCTCTATATGCTGTTAATTGTTGTTCCAGCTGCCCCATAACATATTCTGTTTCAAACCCCTCTGTTGTTCTGGTAAAATCACTTGGAAATATCTCACTTATATTATACCCTTCTAATTCACCCTCATATCCCAATTCAAGATTCGCCGCTTCGTTTGCATATAGAATTACTCCCATACTATCAAATGTAAAAATAATCTCTATGGCATTCTGCGTTAAAAAAGGAAATAATACTTCCTGTTGCATCCCCATCCCTCCTTAGCATTCTCTGGCATCGGAAAGTTTTCTTATCTTCTAGACCTATTTGTTCGCTTCCACATCGAACGCTTTTTCTTTACATCCATTAGATAATTTCTTATAAGGAAAAAACACCAAAACTTTAGATTCAAGTCTGGTGCCTTACACAAATTCCATATTTTGCTACCTATATACTCCCCATCATCCAAAGTTTATCCTCTAATATTATAGAATTAAAATCATAGTAACAGTACAGCTGTTACAAGTTATAACAACTGTTACTTAAACTCTTCCCCCAAGAACGATTACTGACTACACGTTACTTTTTATACAAACATATTCTACCACAACCCATATTATATGTCAATTTCCCACAAAGTTCAGTCTTGTTTTTTCCTCTGTATAGTGCAGTTATTACAAATTTATTACATTATAATAATTACCCCCTCACAAAATTGTAAAAAATACGCAATATAACAACTTAGTTTAAGAGAAGGGTGTTTTGCTCCAATCTGTGCACATCATCGTGGAGTGTTTTGCTTTATAGGACGAACTTTCCTATAAAACAAAAAAGGCTGTTGCAATAAGCGAATACCATACAAGACATAAGTTTACATAAAAACCATCTGTATCTTGTAGAATATTTTCTTAGTGCAACAGCCCTCTTTTACAATTCAATTGACTGACGTACAAATAGATTATTATTTGTAACAGTTCAGACTTCAGCAAAACGGTTACTATTATTTTACAACTCTAACCTTTAATACGCCTGTAATAGCTTTGATTTTATTTAATATATCATCTGTGGCAGCTTTATCTGTATCTATTATAGAATACGCATACTCACCTTTTGACTTATCTACCATATTATCAATGTTAATTCCAACCTCTGCAAATGCAGCTGTAAATTGTGTTAACATATTTGGCACATTTTTATGACAAATAGAAATACGTGCTACAGAATCACAAACTCCTGCATCACATGCTGGATAATTTACAGAATTCTTAATATTTCCATTTTCAAAGAAATCCATTAACTCATTTACTGCCATAATTGCACAGTTGTCTTCAGATTCTTCTGTAGACGCACCTAAATGAGGGAATGCAACAACGTTTTTCTGTTTTGCAACTTTAGCTGTTGGGATATCTGTTACGTATTTTGCAACTTTACCACTTTCTAATGCTGCTACCATATCATCGTCATTTACCAATACATCTCTTGCGAAATTAAGCACAATTGCGCCATCCTTCATCATATCCATAGCAGCTTTATTAATCATACCCTTTGTACTGTCCATTGCTGGCACGTGTACTGTAATATAATCACATTCTTTATAAATCTCTTCGTTTGTTTTTACAACCTTTACGCTTCTAGAAAGATTTAGCGCATGCTGTACAGAAAGAAATGGATCACAACCAATTACTTCCATTCCAAGGTGAGTTGCAGCATTTGCTACTAAAACACCAATTGCTCCTAAACCGATAACTCCTAATTTCTTTCCTTGAATTTCTTTTCCTGCAAAAGCTTTTTTTGCCTTCTCCATATCTTTTCCGATATTTTCGTTATCTTTATTCTCGTCTACCCAGTTCATTCCGCCCTTGATATCACGAGAAGCTAACATAAGGCCTGCAATTACTAATTCCTTTACTCCGTTTGCATTTGCTCCAGGTGTATTAAATACAACAATACCTTTCTCTGCACATTTATCCAAAGGTATATTATTTACACCAGCTCCTGCTCTTGCTACAGCTGCAAGGTTATCTGAAAGCTCCATATCATGCATAGCAGCACTTCTTACTAATACAGCATCTGCTTCTGCAAAATTTTCTGTTTGTGTATAATTATCTGAAAACAAATCTAAACCACATGATGCAATTGGATTAAGACAATTTACTTTAATCATAATTTTTCCCTTTCTTTTCCATTAATGTCCAAAATTTTTTGGTAAAAAAATACATTCATACCAATTAATGTAGCAATTCACCCAAAGGGTTAAACTGTTACAATGCCCACCTTCTTATGTTCTGGCAGGCATTGTTCTTCATAGCATCCGTTCAACCAAAGGCTAAACGATTACTTTTTTCTTATTTTGTATTTTCTTCTTCGAACTTCTTCATAAATGTAACAAGCTTTTCTACACCTTCTTTTGGCATAGCATTGTAAATACTCGCTCTCATTCCGCCAACACTTCTGTGTCCTTTTAGATTTTCAAAACCTGCTGCTTTTGCTTCTGCAACAAATTTAGCATCTAAGTCTGCATCTCCTGTAACAAAAGGTACATTCATAAGAGAGCGATCTTCCTTGCGTACAGTTCCCTTAAACATGTTACTCTGATCTAAGAAATCATAAAGAACCTTTGCTTTGTCTTCGTTCTTTTGTTTCATTACTTCTAGACCACCCATTTTCTTAATCCATTTGAATACTTTTCCACAAATGTAAATACCATAGCAAGGAGGTGTATTATAAAGGGAATCATTGTCTGCCTGTGTTTTATATTTTAACATAGTAGGAGTTCCTTCTAATACGTCATCTGTAATTAAATCTTCACGAATGATTGCAATTACAACACCTGCAGGTCCTATATTCTTCTGTACTCCTCCGTAAATAATACCATATTTTGATACATCTACCGGCTCTGAAAGGAAACATGAAGATACGTCAGATACTAAAATCTTACCCTTTGTATTTGGTAATGTTTTAAACTTTGTTCCATAAATTGTGTTATTCTCACAGATATATACATAATCTGCATCTTCGCTAATTGGTAAATCCTGACAATCCGGAATATAAGAGAATGTTTCATCTTCAGATGAAGCAATCGCATTGGCTTTTCCATATTTCTGTGCTTCCTGATAAGCTTTCTTCGCCCACTGTCCTGTAATAATATAGTCAGCTACTTTATTCTTCATAAGGTTCATTGGAACTGCTGCAAACTGTTGTGATGCACCACCTTGTAAGAATAATACTTTATAATTGTCAGGAATATTCATTAAGTCCCTTAAATCCTGTTCTGCTTCTTTGATAATTGTATCATAAGCTTTGGATCTGTGACTCATCTCCATAACGGACATACCTGTACCCTTATAATCTAACATCTCTTCTGCTGCTTCTTTTAATACTTCTTCAGGTAACACTGCTGGACCTGCTGAAAAGTTATAAACTCTTCCCATTTGTAAATCCTCCTTTGAATTCCATTCTCTATGTAAACATTTGCCGCGGTCTGTATTCATATTTTCCTTGTTTGCCTATATTTATTGTATGCGTACCAAAAACATTCGTCTTTCCACAGCACTGTTTTATATTATAAAACTTTGTCTTTTTCTAGTCAATCATTTCTTTTATTGGATTTTGATCCTTCTTAAATGTATTTTCAATACATAGTTCCAAAATCCTGCACATTTTAGTTCCCGGCACATAGCTTGACAGCAATTGTCAAGCTTGCCAGTGAACACAAATTATAAATCTTCTTCACTAAATACCTCTCCAATTGCTGCCCCAGGAGCAACCATTGGCCACACCTTCTCGTCCTGATCTATCACACATTCTATGAATACAGGCTCTTTTGCTGCAATGGCTTCTTTTAATACGCTTTCCACTTCTTCTTTCTTTGTGATACGATATGCCTTTGCTCCCATAGCTTCTGCCAATTTTACAAAGTCTACCTTGTCCTCCAAAATTGTCTGGGAATAACGTTTCTCATAAAATAATGTCTGCCATTGACGAACCATTCCCAATACGTGGTTGTTTAGAACCACCTGAATAATTGGTATATTATATCTGGTTGCTGTTGCAATCTCATTCATGTTCATACGGAAGCACCCATCACCTGCAATATTAAATACCTGTTTTTCCGGCATTCCAACCTGTGCTCCTATAGAGGCACCAAGTCCATATCCCATGGTTCCAAGCCCTCCGGAAGATAGAAAGGTTCTTGGTTTTTGATATTTAAAATATTGAGCGGCCCACATTTGATGTTGTCCAACATCTGTGGTAATAATTGCATCTCCCTTGGTTACCTCATTGATTTTCTCAATGACATAAGGACCTGTTAGGCGATCCGTTGGATAGGTAAGTGGAAATTTTTCTTTTAACTCCATTACTTTTTCAATCCACTCTTTATGATTTTGTTGCTCTAATTTACTATTTAAAATCTCCAATATTGCCTTACAGTCACCTATAATACTGGCATTTACATGAATATTTTTGTTTACCTCGGCTGGATCCACATCTATATGCAATATCTTTGCTTTGCTGGCAAATTTCTTTACATTCCCTGTTACACGATCTGAAAATCTAGCTCCAATTGCAACTAACAAATCACAATCCGTAACACTTAGATTTGCTGTTTTAGTACCATGCATTCCAAGCATTCCTACATAATATTCATGTTCTCCGTTAAATGCGCCTTTTCCCATTAAACTATCTGTCACAGGTGCATCTATCTTTCCTGAAAATTCTGCCAACTCTCTGGATGCTCCTGAAATCACAGCACCCCCACCTACAAAAATCATAGGCTTTTTGGCAGCTTTTATCATTGCAACCGCCTTTTCAACATCTTCTTCACGAATGGTATCTGTAACACGATTTACCAGTTTTGGTACTACCTTCTTATATTCTGTCTTTGCAGCTGTTACATCTTTGGTTATATCAACCAATACAGGCCCCGGTCTTCCTGTAGTTGCAATAGCAAACGCACGACGCACGGTTTCTGCAAGCTTTTTTACATCCTTTACAATAAAGCTATGTTTTGTAATTGGCATAGTAACGCCTGCAATATCCACCTCTTGAAAACTATCCTTTCCTAAAAGTGCATTGGCAACATTTGCTGTAATTGCCACCATTGGTACCGAATCCATATAGGCAGTAGCAATCCCTGTAACTAAATTGGTAGCACCTGGTCCACTGGTTGCCATACATACCCCAACCTTTCCGGTTGCTCTGGCATAACCATCTGCAGCATGGGAAGCTCCCTGCTCATGTGAAGTCAATATATGAGTAATCTCATTTTGATGTCTGTATAATTCATCATAGATATTTAAAATAGCACCACCGGGATAACCAAATACAGTATCCACTCCCTGCTCTTTTAAACATTCCACTAAAATCTGTGAACCTGTTAACTGCATGGTAAATTCTCCTTTTTCTTATTGTAGGATTAGAGTATCAAACATACCTTTGACAGCCTAATCATTGTAATGAAGGACTTAAGTTGTAACAGTTCAGCCAGGTGGTTGAACTGTTACAGCTTAAGTCCATGTAAAATCGGGCTAAACAGCCCGATGGACTTACAACTAGTAAAATATACTATATTGATATGTGGGCAATCAGCAAAGTGATTGCCCTCTACCTGAACTATTACAATTGTTACAATTACTTGTCACAAATCAATCAGCATAGCATGATATGCATTTCTCTATTTTTCTAAAATAGCTCCACGATTTCCTGATGTTACCATTTTCGCATATCTTGCCAAATAACCTGTGGTTACCTTTGGTTCCTTTGGTTGCCATTTTGCTTTTCTTTGTGCTAATTCTTCGTCTGATAACTTTACATTCAAACTCAATCCCGGAATATCAATCTGAATGATATCCCCTTCTTCAACTAAAGCAATTGGTCCACCTACAGCTGCCTCCGGTGAAACATGTCCAATGGATGCTCCTCTTGATGCTCCCGAGAAACGACCATCTGTAATAAGTGCCACAGAGGATCCAAGTCCCATACCCGCAATTGCCGAAGTAGGGTTTAACATTTCTCTCATACCTGGTCCACCCTTTGGTCCTTCATATC
>JAFQAU010000044.1 GCA_017399885.1 Lachnospiraceae bacterium | reverse complement strand
TTCCCTATGGGGCTTAAACAACCCTCACGCGGCAAATGAAACCTTTTCCAAGTGAAGATAAACTAATCATTGTATAAAATCATGCAAAACTCCTGTACGACATGCCTGCTTTCGAGTTCTTTTGGGACAGTGTCCATGGGGCAGAGCATGCAGACTTTAGACGTTCTTGCATTAGATAACTTGTTTATCGGAACACCTTGCGCGCTGACCTCAACAACAAGAACTGCCGATGCCCAAATTTCTAACCTTCATGACATCGTGGCTGAACTGCTACAAGTGCATCTCTGACCATATATTATTTACATCGGATTTCTCTAACCTTATACCCTGCGTTTTCAATAGCTGCACGAATTTCCGCATCACTAACTTCCCTCTCCATTAAAACAACGGCTTCACTTTTCTTTAAATTTACTTTTCCAGCCGCTCCATCTATATTGTTAATACTCTTTTCTACCCAGTTTTTACAATGCTCACAGGTCATACCATCCACAAGTACGATTTTTGTACCAATCACATTACCAAGCTTCTTTTCAGGAATTGGTTCAGGAGCATTACTGCCTCCACAACAACCACCCTCTCCTTTAAAATGCTTTTTACCAGAAAGAATTCCTACTACAATCAATGCCGCTACAATAGCAATAATAATAAAATCTGTCATAAATAAACACTCCTTGTTAGTTATCACTAACAAGGAGCATACACCTCGGTTTTCAATTTGTAAAGAACTTATTACAATCTTTTTACTCAAGCGATTCTGTAGAAACAGATGCCATCGTATCTTCTACCGATACAATCTCTGGTCCTCTTGAAAATGCTTCTGTATTATCCGCTGTTTCTAACGGATCTTCTATCTCCTGCCCATTTTCTTCTTTATCATCCCAAAGAGACTTATACTTCTCTCTCTTTTCCTGCTTTGCAATAGCACCTATATTCTTCGCTGCCTGATACAATTCCATACTGTATTCCATCAGCTTCTTCTCATCTGAACCAGGCACTATATGACCTTTCATAAGCCGACGGGCAACTTCCATGATTTTTCCAATATCCTCAACATATTCTTCCATAGCTTCTCCCTGCTGCCTGGAAGAAACCATATTTGCCGTTGCTGACCATTGCTCTAAAAGCTTATCCATATAATTTTGATATTCCGTCTGTTTTTTATCAACAGCTTCTATTGTAAGCTCCAATATGGCTGCTTCATTCGCATATATATTTTTTCCATCCTCTGAAGAATTTATTTTCTTTTCCAATTCCTTCTTTTGTCTGGATAAAATCACTTGCTGTTCCCGATATTCTTTAATCTGTGTATTATAAAGCTGTCTTGCTTCTGAAATTTTCATATTCTGCCTCCTGATACTTAAAACATTAGCTTAAACGACTTCATAACTTTATAAATATATCGTCATTTTAATCTCAAATGATTAGTTCTGGCTTTGCATTAACCGATGTCCCCTCCATACATATTCCCTTAAAAAGAGGGAGCTCCCGCTCCCTCTTGCAATTCCCCTTATATACATCCCTCTTACTCAACCAAAACAGCTGTACCACTTGCAGTAACCATTAACATACCATTATCTGCACCAAGTACTTCATAATCAATATCCACCCCTACTACTGCATTTGCACCCATAGATGCTGCCCTCTGTTCCATTTCACGAAGTGCACTTTGTCTTGCATTAATTAATTCGTCTTCATAGCTTCCACTTCTTCCTCCTAAAAAATTAGTAAAAGATGCTGCAATATCTCTGACAAAATTCACACCAGAAACTACTTCCCCAAATACAATTCCTTTGTACTCTACAATTTTTCTTCCCTCAACAGAAGGTGTTGTTGTTGTAATCATAATAATTCTCCTTTTTCACTTTTTATTTATGTATAATAATCTTTTCTAACACATTTTAATAGATCCTATATACGAACCAAATAACTCTGTTACCTATATTCCCGGCACAACCAGGCGGAATCCCATTTTCATACATCCAATTCCGATTGGTAATAAAATAATGGTACAGCATAGTACCAAACCAATTGCCATTGCTGCAATTCCCAGTGGAATTTGTATCACAGTCCAAAAAATACCTGCTAATAATGCTCCTGTTAACTTAAAACCAATTCCTACCAAAAACAATACCAGAAATAACATTACTAAAAATAACATCGACACAAAAAACATCATATTCTCCCCTACACTTTCTTGACAGCCCCTTTACTGTCATTGTTTATTTGTATTCCATGAAATGTAGAAACATTCTCTAATCCTAACTTACTGCTATACCTTTTTTGATTATTCATCTTTTCTAATAATCTGCAAGTTAAGACTCTCTGTTCTATGCACATAAGCACCCCTCCTTTTAGGAACATCAGACATTTCATAAAATATTGAAAACACGCTTCATAAAATAATATGTTTTCCCTTTGATGAATTCAGTATATAATAGAGTCATTATAAAAAACATTTCTAAAATTACGACATAGAATATCCTATTTCTGTTAAAAGTGCAAAATAAAATTTATGAGGGGAAAATAATGGGAAGAAAATCCACAAAAGAAAATAAAAACATTTATCAAACCAGCCGGGAAGCAGCTGAATTAACCCGCGAAGGTGCGGCAGAACGTCT
>JAFQAU010000043.1 GCA_017399885.1 Lachnospiraceae bacterium | reverse complement strand
GATTATTTACCGGATCCTCTCCTGCTTCTATGGCAAGACGCTTATGCCCCATATCCTGCAATGCAATAACCTCTGCAGCCACCTCTTCTTGTGTCAGCTTCTTTCTTATCATATTCTTATTTTGTATATGATAAGGGCAGTATACGCATTTATTTACACAGTAATTGGACAAATACAAAGGGGCAAACATAACGATTCTATTTCCATAAAAGTCCTTCTTTATCTGTTCTGCTAAATCATATATTTGCTGAACTTTTTCCGGTATTTCACAGGCAAGTAAAACAGAGGCTTCTTTGTGATTCAAGCCCTTTCTTAGCTTTGCTTTTTCAATAATTTGTTCTATTAATTCTATATTCCCTTTATTTTCCTCTGCATATTTTAAAGTTTCATTTATTTCCCTGTCACAAATAAATTCCTCTGCCTTCATTGATTTTGGATTATACATATTTTTACTCCCTCTCTATTTTCAACTCTCTAAATCGGTTCCATGCAAAAAAAACTTCCTGCGGTCTTGGAAGCACTGGAAATCCTGCTGCATACCCTTTTGGAATCAAATAAGAAAAACCTTTTTCTTCTATTAATCCAAAAAGCTTATTTATAATTTCCTGCATAGTCTTTTTATTATCCACAAGTTTCTCCATGGCATATTTTAAAAGATATCCAATTGCTACTGTTTGTCCACTATCGATTAATTGCTCTAAGTATCTTACATCTATATTCTCTTTATTTAAGCAAATGGTATCCGTTCCCATTGTTTTTATTTTCAGGTCTCTTCCTTTATATGACATATCTATCTGCTTAATTTTTCTGTGAAAATCCACATCTGGTAGTTTTTCGCAGGTATTTATCCACATATTTGGATATTTTCCTATAACCTTATCCACCTGTTCTTTTATATCTTTCACTTTATAGCTGTCTAATTGTAGCACAGTATCTGCTACGGTAAAATATGCAGAAGAACTGCCTACTACTATCACCGTAGATATTCCCTGTTGTTCATATAAAGCTTTGGCACGGTTTATAAAAGGGGTAATAGGTTCTTTCTCTTTTAGTACGATTTCTTCCATAACATGATCTCTTACCATAAAATTTGTGGCAGAGGTATCCTCATCAATTAAAAATGTATTTGCCCCCGCCTCTAAGGCTTCTATCATGTTTGCAGACTGAGATGTACTTCCGCTGGCATTTTCTGTTGAGAATACTTTGGTATCTTTCTGATTTGGCAAATGATTAATAAACATTTGTATATCCGTTTTACAGATACTTCTTCCATCCTCTGCCCGTATTTTTGTTGCTGTGGATTCTGTAATCACAAATTCTCTTCCATCCCCTTTTATGTGATTATAAACACCGGCTTCTATGGCATTTAACAGCGTAGACTTTCCATGATAGCCACCACCTACAACAACAGTAATCCCTTTCTTTATGCCCATTCCTGTCATAGCTCCATGATATGGTAATTCCAGTGTAATTTTTTGACTCTCAGGTGATTGGAATGAAATTGCATTTTTTAATGGTCTTTGGGAAACTCCACTTTCTCTTGGAAGCACCGCCCCATCCCCAATAAAGGCAATAAGCCCCAAGGAATCCAATTGCTCTCTAATATATTTCTGATCCAATGCCAATTTTTTATTTTCTTCTAATTCATTTGGCTTATATGAAGTGTAACAAAAGACTTTTTTTACCATATTAGGTAAAATTTGGAATAGAATATCTCCTAAGGCATCTGCAAAAATACTTCTTCCCTTGGCAGGAAATCCGATTAAAAATCGTCCCTGTATTTGTTCTTTTTCTATAGAAACAGCCATTCTTTCTATTACTTCCTGTCCACAAGGACATACTGCTATTTTTCCACTATTTCCAGAACCCATCTGCCTTGTATTTAAGCTACGTACTTCTCTATTCCAGCATCGAAGTATGGCGTCTTCTAAGGCTGTCTTTGTCACCTTTTCCTGATATAATTCTTTAGGAAATCCATGGGTACTCCTTGGTATCGTCACTCTTACTCTAGAGGGTGCAGCGAAGGGATCTCCTTGTACCTTTTCAATAGAAAATATAAAATCCCCAAACTGATACTGTCCCGTAAGATTTTTGTATAAGCTGTAGCTTTTATGATCAATTTTTTTCAATTCCTGTTGTAAATCCTGTTTTGTGTTCATATCATTTATCCCATAACATCTGCCTTTAGGCAGTGTATTTTTCAATGGCTCCTTTCTGCTCCCTTTTTCTGTAACCATTTAGCCACCCGGCTAATCTGTTAGCTTTTTATTTCTTTCTTCCAATTCTTTCTCCCATCTTTACCAAAGTCTCGTATCCCTCTTTGGTATTCTCCAATAATTCTCTATCTATTTCCACTGTATCCTTTGGCAATAGTAACACAACTGTTGAACCACCAAATTCGAACTTTCCTTTTTCTTCTCCCTTTTTTACTTTTTTACAGCTATGGTAGTTACAAATGCGTCCTACCATCATAGCTCCAACCTCCATCTGAATAATTTCCCCAAATTCTTCTGTACGGATCCGACAAAACTCTCTGGCATTTTCTTTATATACAGGTACATAATCATTGGCAATTGGATTTACTGTATGAAGCACCCCTTTTATATAGTGATTCTTTCCTTTTTGTCCATCTGCCACATAGCAATACCTATGATAATTATCAACTGTAAGACGAACTACCACTACATATCCACCTTTATATTTTTCTGCAAGCCTTTCACTTTTTAACAAGGATGCCACTGTATATTCCGTATTTTTTATGGTAAAATGCAAATCCTCCTTAACAGTATATACGGATAGCTTTCCATCTGCAGGCGTAATTAAAACGCCCTCCTCCTTGTTAATGGGACGCATTTCCTCCTTTATTTCTCTTGTAAAAAAATCATTATAAGAGCTGTAATATTTCTTTTTATATTCTGATAAATCTAATTGATTCAACTTTACAAATGGCACAATGCATACTGTAGAAAGTCTGGTATCCATAATTGCCCCAACAAACCTTGATAAGGTTGGAGATAAGAATGGTTTTATTAACATTCTACCTAATCTATTATTATAAATGCTCTTTAAAAGCTTATCCTGTTTTGTATCATGAAGAATTACTTTTCCACTTCTATCCTTATATTTCATATATTTTCCCTCCAAGGTTATTTCATCTGTGGATTATTGTACCACGGATACATTGGTTTGTGTAAATTTAATTTAATAAAGTTCAAAGCATGCTAGCAACACTACATTTTCTTATATGCTTGCATGCTTTACCCCCAACCAATTGGGTACACAGTACATCTTCCATACCAATTCGTGCGCATCCTCATGAAGAGTTTTTTGCTTTATAGGACAAACTTTCCTATAAAGCAAAAATAATACAAGATATAGAATTGTATAAATAAGCAACAATCTATATCTTGTATAAATTTTCTATCTTTCACCTATTTTTAAATTGGGTACTGCATTTAACTCCCAACCATGTCTTACTCCCTTTTGATACTCATAGTACCCTGCAACACCAATCATTGCAGCATTGTCTGTACAATAAACAGGAGAAGGATAATAAAGCTTTATGTCATTTTCCTTACATGCCTGTTCCATAGCTGTTCTTAAAGCACTATTAGAAGCAACACCACCTGCTAAAGCTAACTTCTTGCAATTTTTTTCTTTGGCGGCTTTTATTGCCTTTTCCACTAACACATCTGTAACGGCTTTTTGAAACGAAGCAGCTATATCGGCTGGAACAATTTCCTGTCCTTTCATATTGCAACCATTGATATGATTTAAAACTGCAGATTTCACTCCACTAAAACTAAAATCAAATGGTGCACCATCAATTTTTGCCTTTGGGAACACAATTGCATTTGGATTTCCCTCTTTTGCTAACTTATCAATCTTTGGTCCACCAGGATAACCCAGACCTATTGATCGAGCCACTTTATCAAAGGCTTCACCTACAGCATCATCTCTGGTCCTTCCTATAATTTCATATTCTCCATAGTCCTTTACTATTACCAAATGTGTATGCCCACCTGACACGATTAATCCAAGAAACGGCGGCTTCAGATCTGCGTGTTCTATATAGTTTGCAGATACATGACCTTCTATATGATGTACACCTACCAGTGGTTTCTTCTTTGCAAAACAAATTGCCTTTGCCTCTGCAACTCCCACTAGCAAGGCACCCACTAAGCCAGGTCCATAGGTAACTGCAACTGCGTCAATATCATCTAACGTAACCTTAGCTTCTTCTAAAGCTTCTTCTATTACCTGATTTATTTTTTCTATGTGTTTTCTGGAGGCAATTTCCGGAACTACCCCACCATACAACTTATGTAACTCTATCTGAGATGAGATTATGTTTGATAACACTTCTCTACCATTTTTAATTACTGCAGCAGCAGTTTCATCACAAGAGGATTCTATACCCAAAATTAATGTATCTTTTTCATTTCCCATCCATATACCAAACCTTTCTCCTACTACACGTAACCGTACAGTTGGGATCAAAACGGTTACCTACTACACTATTGTTCTTCTGTTTCTTCCGGTTCTTCTACTAAGTTCCATCCTAGAATCTTCCACTTCCCATTTTCATCTTTACGCAAGATAAAACGTTCATATGTCTTTGTATACCCATTTCCTTCCTGCACCAAATATGAGGATATCAGGCTGGCACATTCTTTTCCGTCTATTTTGGCTGTCTCTACTGTACTATTCTTTCCTACCACATAATTAGAAATGGTTTTCTTTGCTTTTTTATATTCCTCTCTATCTTTTTTTAAATCCTCTAATTGTTCCTCTATGGGATTTGCCTGTAACAATTCCTCATCAAAGAGCTGACGCATTTTTTCTGTTATTTGCATCAGTTCTTCATCGGACATGCTTTGATTATACGCACAAACACTAATTCTACTATATACTTTTACTACCTCTGTTGGCGTAGCAGGATAATTGATTTCATAATCTTTATTTAGAATTGTATTTACCTCATCATTTTCACTTTTTACAAACCCTTTTTGCTGATCTATCTTACTTTTATTTTCTAATATTGCCCAAAATCCAACACCAATTGCAATTACAATGATTGCCATAAACACTATGGTTGCTGTGTTTTTTTGCTTTTTCTCTTTCATAGACATCATCCCCTCTTATTTCTCATTTTTATCAAATTCTAATGAAACACTTCTCTTATCTTTTGCAAGAACTGTATTTGGGAAAATTTTTCTTACCTGCTCTTTATATTCCTCCGGATTCACCAGAGAAGGGCTATAATGGGTTAACCACATTTCCTTTGGTTGCGCTTCTTTTGCTATGGTTGCCGCTTCATAAAAGGTCATGTGCTTATTTTCCACCGCCTTCGCCTGTTTATCCATCTCTCCATACATTCCTTCGCAAATAAATAAATCCGCTCCTTCCGCTTGAGAGGTAATTACTGGTACAGGTCGCGTGTCCGTGCAATAAGTTAATTTTATTCCTTTTCTCTTGGGTCCTAAAACCATATCCGGTGTATAAGTCTGTCCTGCCTCTTCTATCATTTCCCCTTTTTGCAAACGTCCCCATAAAGTTTGTGGAATTTTTAATTCCAAGGCTTTTTCTAATTGGAATTTACCTGCACGTTTTACCTGTATAGTATATCCATAACAGGTTACATTATGTTTTACACGAAAAGCTTCTAAGTGATAACCATTTATCTCTATTACTTCATAGGCCTGTGTAAGTTCTATAAATTTCAATTCAAAAGGTAATTCCGGAGCAATCACCCTAAGGGAATTTACCACTCTTTCTAATCCCTTAGGACCAATCAACGTTACCGGTTCCTTTCTGTCTGCATTTCCCATAGACAAAAGTAACCCTGGCAATCCGCTAATATGATCCCCATGGTAATGTGTAATACAAATGGTGTCTATATCATGAAAACTCCATCCCTTTTCACGAATGGCAATCTGTGTTCCTTCTCCGCAATCGATTAACAAACTGCTTCCATTTAGTCTGGTTAGTAACGCAGTCAGCCATCGCCTAGGCAATGGCATCATTCCACCAGTACCCAATAAACATACATCTAACATTTCTCACCTTTCCTTTCAAGTATGCTACTACATTACCTCCAACTTGTCTTTACGAGTAACCGGAATTTGAAATTTACTTACAATCTGTTCATAACAATCTTCACAAAGAAAGAAGGTATCTACTTTTAAATCTAATCGGGAAAAATATCCCCATTCCTTTTTCCCTTCAAAGATGTCTTCCTTTAAAATTCCATTTTCCTCTTTTATTCTTCTAGCACATGCATTACATCTAATGTTCTTTTCCATAATTCCTCCCACGTATATTATAAATTACTTCTTTTACACTCTTTCTTAGTGTTTCTACAATAACTACCCAGTTCTACCTAAACAGCTAGTTTCTCTTCATTATTATAAGTTTATTTCTTACCATTTACTAGTGGAAAGACTTTCCCATTAAGGAATATATGGGAAGATGATTACGATTCACACATACCTGAACTATTATTTATTTTAAATATTTCCCAACCACATAATACGTGCATCTTCTTTGGGTTCTTCGTAAAATCCTTTCCGAATTCCTGCTTCCCAAAATCCTATCTTTTTGTACAAATGATAGGCAGTCTCATTACTTATACGAACCTCTAATGTATATGCATTAATTCCTTTTTTCTCTCCCTCTTGAATCAGATAGGTAAGCAATTTTTCTCCTATTCCTTGGGAACGATATGGTTTATCTACAGCTACATTGGTAATCTGTCCTTCCCCTGCAACCCCCCATAAACCACAGTATCCTAATATACAATTACCTTCCTTTGCCACAATATAAATATTATTAGAATCCTTTATGGCTTTGCCAAAGTCATTTTTACTCCAAGGCTTAGAAAATATATCCTTCTCTATTCTGCTAATCTGCTCTAGATCCTGCTCTTGCATGTATCTAAATTCCATTTATACCTGCTCCTTGTTTTGTTTTTCTAAGCGTTCCCTTTCTGCCTGAGACATTCTCAAGTATTCCGGCTTATGCTCTCTGGCATCCTCTATTCTGCCTTCTTTATAATAAATTCCACCTAATACCCCAATGGCTCCAGCTCTTTGCTTTGACAAATGCGCAGGTGCAAATTGGTATGAGACTTTAATTTTTTCAGCAATTCTGTCTTTATACACAGGCACTCCATCTCCAAGAAAGATTACTTCTTGTCCTATTTCATTAATTCTTTCTATGATGCAATCTATAGACAGTGCCTGCTGTTCCTGCAAACACTCCATCTTCCCATGATTAAACACATATAGCCCTGTATATACCTGATTCCTTCTTGCATCCATTAAAGGACAAATCACTGCTGTTGTACCAAATAAATTATATGCAAGCCCCTCTATGGTTGGTACCGAAACAATAGGTTTACAAAGAGCAAGTCCCAATCCCTTTGCTGTAGCTGCACCGATTCGCAATCCTGTAAAAGACCCTGGTCCCGATGCAATTGCAATGGCATCTATTGTCTGTAAATCCAATTCTATTCTTTGACATATTTCATCTAACATGGGAAGTAACGTCTGGGAATGTGTTTTCTTATAGTTCATAGTATATTCCACTAATAAGTTGTCATCCTCAATTACCGCTACGGTTGCCACCATTCCCGAACTGTCCAAAGCCAATATTCTCATATTTTGCACCAAGCCTATCCATCCAAAAAAATTTGTTTTTCATAGGCGCAAACACAATTGATGAAAGATAGGTGTTTGCATATTATCCCTTTCCTTAATTTTTCTTTCATCTTTACTCTATAATAATTTTTCGGTAGTCAAATCCTTTTTCTAAATCTTTTTCTATGGTTATTGTAATTCTTTCTTCCGGCAATATTTCTTCGATTAAATTCGCCCATTCTATAAAACATACGCCATCGCCATAAATGTAATCTTCATAGCCTATTTCATCCATCTCATCTATGTCAGAAATTCGATATACGTCAAAATGATAAAATGGCATGCGTCCTTCTTGATACTCCTGTACAATGGTAAACGTGGGGCTGGATATCGGTTCTTCAATTCCAAGTCCCTTAGCAAAACCCTGAGTAAATACTGTTTTACCAACCCCTAAGTCTCCCCGTAGGCAAAAGACCTGTCCAACCTTTGCCTTAAGTCCCAATTGATACCCTGTCTGATAAGTATCTTCTGGTTTTAAGCTTTCTATTGTCATAGCTTCTTCCTTTCTTATATTCGTCTATAAGGATTATTATGGCAACAACTAAGCCAAGAGTGCCTAACTGTTACTTATTACCTACTTTTTTTGCGATCCATTCTTTTACACCTGCAAGCTGTTCTTTAAACTGATCCTTTGGCAAAATACAAGCATGTATTCTTGAAGTGTATACAAGAATATATTTCTTGGTTTCTACTACCTTTGCAATTCCTTCCCAAGGAATCATCTCTTCCTGTCCATCTAAACGAAGAGATATCCCTTCCTCTTGCCATTCATACTCTAAAGCCTCTTTATAGGCTGCATTCTTTGTTGCCTGCTGTGCTGCACGTTGCAAAAGAAGCAATGGTTGAATCACTGTCCACAACAGCCCTATAAATCCAAGTATAATATTTGTTGTAGTACTATTATTTGTAAATGTTAAGCCCAAACCTATTAAACTGGCAAAACTAATTGCTACTCCAAAAATTCCTCCAAAATTCCTATAATTGTATCGCAACAAAAAGCTATACAAATCCTTTACTCCCAATTTTACGCGTATTACAATATTCTCCACAATCCTTCCTCCAATCTAGTAACTTAAGGGAATAGAAGCACCTTTGGTGCTTTAGACACTCTTATTTTATTATAGCAAATTAGAACAAAGTGGACAAGTCCACATCAACTCCCTAAATCCCTCATTCATGAGGGACTTGCTCCACTTTGTGTGCCAGATGCGTAACAGTCTCGCCACCTGGCTGTCCTGTTACGCTATAAGTCCATATAAAATCGGTCAAAACCAACCCTGTGAAATATTCTAAGGCTGTTATATATTAATATATTAATGTATTATGCCTGCATTCTTTTCTATTCAAGAGACATATAAATATTACTGCCTTCCTCCGGTTGTTTTTTTACCACAATTTGTTTCTCTATTTTTTCCTTTAGTTCTCCTACATGAGAAATAATACCTACCAATCTGTTTCCTTTTGCCAACTGGTTGAGGGTTTTTATTGCCTGATTTAGCGTTTCTTCATCCAAGGAGCCAAAGCCTTCATCTACAAACATAGTGTCCATTTGTATACCGCCTGCTACAGCCTGTACTTCATCAGCAAGCCCTAAAGCCAATGACAAGGATGCCATAAATGACTCACCTCCAGATAAGGTTTTCACACTTCTATAGGTTCCGTTATAATGGTCTAATACATCAAGCTCTAACCCTGTCTGACTTTTCTGATTCTCTGCCATTGTTTTTCTTACCAGTTCGTATTGCCCACTACTCATTTCCATAAGTCTTACATTCGCTCTTTCTAAAATCTTCTCTAAATAATGTATTTGAACATAAGTTTCCAACATAATTTTTTCTTTTCCTGTAATATTCCCATTTGCAGTGGCCGAGAGGGAACTGATCCAACTCCATTTCTGATGTACTTCTTCCATTTGCTCACTTTCTCTGGCAATATTCGATTTAAATTTTTTATTGGTAATAAGCCCTAGTGCAATCTCTTCCTTTTCTTGTTGATATTTTTCCTTTTCCAAAAATAATGCATTTAGCTGCTGCTGTACTTTTTCATAATCAATTTCTTTCATTTCCTTTAGTTGCTCTCTACAGCTCTCTGCCTTAGCCCTACATTTTTCTATTTCCCTCTCTAATTCCAGATATTCTTTTTCTGCCTTTTCATACCCTTTGCAAAGTACCTTCCATTTTATTTCTAACTCTCCTATATATTTTGTAGCATGATCTTTTGTAGGAAATTCTAGATTGTCCTTATGTTCTTTTCTTTTTCTTTCCGTTTCTATTTTTCTCGTATTCCATTCAACTAGCTGTTTTTCCTGCTCCTGTAAATTATTTCTAAGCACCTCCAGTCTTTTCTCTTTATTAGGAATCTGTTTTTCCAGGTAATCCTTCTTTCTTATTTGCTCCTGTGTAATTTCCATAATTTCTTTTATGTCTATACGTTGCTGTTTTAACTTGTTAGATTTTTCTTCCAAGGTGTCTTCTAGCAATTCCCATTTGATATTCTCACCAAGTTCCTCTACACGCTCTAATAACTGTTCTCTTTCTAACTCTACAGTTTTTCTCATTTCACCAACCTGTACATTTTGCTTATGTATCCCCTCCTCATATTTCTCTTTTTCTAACTTTGCATGTTCTAACAATTCCTTAGTAGGTGCTTTTCCTGTTAATTTAGCTGGACTTGGGTGATTCGTGGAACCACAAACCGGACATTTCTCCCCCTCTTTTAAACGACTGGCTAAAACACCTGCCTGTCCCTCAAAAAATGCCTGTTCCATATCATAGTAATTCTTTATTTTCTCTTGGTATTTTTCATAGTTTTTTCTAAAAATATCTTCTGCCTGTATAAGCTTTTGCTGATTTATCCGGTTACTTCTAAATGCCCCATAAAGCTTTTCTATAAGTTTTTCTTCTTCCTCAAGCTTTCCTATTTCATGCTGTAATTTGGTATGTTTTACCTGAACCTCAACTAATTCCTCTAGTTGCTTTTTTTGTTGTTGTAACTCTTGTTTTAAAGATTCGATTTCCTCCTTATCCTTCGTCTGTTGCTGTTTTGTCTCCTGAATACTACAAAACAACTCTTTTTCCTCCCTCTCCCATTGCTCTATTCTTTCATATAAGGTAAGCTGGTTCTTTCTGGTTTCTATTTCAACCTGCATTTTCTCTCTTTGTGGGATTTCTCTCTTTTTCTCTTCATATTCTTTTTCGTACTCTTTTAGAAGAGGCATCTTCTTTTCTAATTCATTTGTTAAGGCTGCAAGGCTTGCCTTTGTTTGTTCTACTATTTTTCCTTTTCCAATCTCCTTATTTCCTGAGTCAATTTTTTCTTCTATTTCCCTCAATTGTTCTTGTTTTTTCTCTAATATATTTTGATCATAGTTTATCATTCTTTCAAGTAACAGCTGAAATTCCTCTAATTTCCCCAAGTTTTCCCCTGAACGAAATTCTTCCAGTTCATAGGCCATTACATTATCCCTTGCCGGATAAATTCCTTCTACGTACTGCCAAATACTCCTCTTTTTCTCTAAATATATTTTTTCTAACTTTCCTGCTTCCAACTTTAATTTTTCCTGAAATTCCATGAAAGGCTTAGTATGAAAAATATCACGAAAAATCCTACTTCTCTCCTCTGTTTTTGCAAGTAACAATTTCAGAAAATCTCCCTGTGCCACCATAACAATCTGTGTAAACTGATTTTTGTCTAAACCGATTAACTGAATGATTTCCTTTGTAACCTCTGTACTTTTTGTAACAGGCTCCCTTTCCCCCGGAAAATATAAAATCGCCTCCGCTTTCTGTTTTGTGACTCCCTCTCCTCTATCTTTCGGACGCATATATTCCGGATTTCTAACTACTCGATATACCTGCCCCTTATAGAGAAATTCAAGTTCTACATAAGTTTTTGTTTTTGCATCTGCATACTTACTTCGAAACATAGAAGCTTCTCTATTCCCCCCACTTGCTTCTCCATACAAAGCAAAGGTTATGGCATCAAATATGGTGGTTTTCCCCGCGCCTGTATCTCCTGTTACCAGATACACACCCTTTTCTCCCAGTTTATCCATGGAAATGGTCACCTTATCTGCGTATGGTCCAAATGCCTGCATTGTTAAAGTAATTGGTCTCATGCTATCTCTCCCCCCACTTTATGGTTTCCATAAGTTCTTCAATAAATTTCTCCTGTTCCCTATTCATAGGCTTATTATTCTGTTTCTGGTAAAGCTCTGCCATAAGCGTAAATGGTGATTTCATTTTTTCTTGTTTTTCAAAAATAAGCTCCTTTTTCTCTCTTGTTCTTTTATTATCAAATTCTACCCTCATAAGATTTGGATAAATACTACGAAGCTTTCCAACCACTTCCTTTATATCTTCTTCATCAGTAAGTATAATTCGAAAATAATCATCTGTATTCATATTTTCATAAAAAGACTTAGCTGTAATTTCCATGTACTTGCCTCTTATTTCTCTTAATTCTCTTTTAGGAACCAATTCCCGTTCTTTTATTTCTACTGTTCCTTTATTCTTCATTTCCACAATACAAACTTTTTTTGCATATTTCACTTCCGAAAATGAATATTTCAACGGACTTCCTGCATAACGAATGGTATCTTTATTCATCTTTTGTGGTCTATGTATATGTCCCAATGCCACATAGTCAAAATCTTCAAACACATAACTTTCCACATTATCCATCCCACCTAAAAAATATTCTTCCGATTCACTTTGTTTCGCACCTGTAACAAATTGATGGGCAAGTAGAATATTTCTCTTTGTTTTATCAATATCCATTCGTCTCATTACTTCTTCTAATGCCTGATGATAATTCTCTATTTCTATGTCATATGCACTTCGAACCTGACTAGGCTTGATAAAAGGTAGCATATAAATATATAATTCCCCAAGATCATCCTCATATTTCACACATTCCACCTTACCGTTAAACCCATGGTTAATATAGATTTGATTTTCACGAAATACCTTAGCCCCAAATGCCAATCTTTCTGTGGAATCATGGTTTCCACTAATTACAAATACCCAAAGTTTTCTTTCCTTTAATTTTGTCAGAAAATCATCAAATACCTGAACAGCCTCTACCGTTGGAACAGCCTTGTCATACACATCCCCTGCCACAAAAACGGCATCCACTTTTTCCTCATCAATTATGTTAAGTATCTGCGCTAAGATGTATTTTTGATCCTCTATCATAGAGAACTCATTAACCCGTTTTCCTATATGTAAGTCTGCTAAATGTATAAATTTCATAATTCACACCAAGCTTATCAATTACAACCATCTTGTATACGATAAGCACAAACACTAGAGGTGAAAGATATGTGTTTGCATATTTTCCCTTTCATTTTGTTTTCTTTCACCACTTTCCATAGAGTATAAAAGCTGTCACAATAGAAAACATACCCTTTGTATCATTTTCTATAATGTGACAGCCTAACTTCTATAAGACTCTAATAGCTAAAAATATAAATTAAAGTTACATAGAAACATAAAATTGTACCATATATAAAACAACTAAAAATAATAAATTAAAACCAGTGAATTTTAACATATACTTTCCCACAGCTTTAGAATTATGTTTTTTGAATTCCGAAAATGTAATTAAGCTTGCCAACGAAGCAATCAATGTTCCACAGCCTCCTATGTTTACTGCCGGTAATAAGCTTGCCACATCATTGGTAAAGTGAGACAGCAAAATGGCACTTGGAACATTGCTCATACACTGGCAAGATAAAATCCCAAACAACAAGGTATTCTTTTGCAGTAAAAAAGAAAACAAGGTGTGAACCTGTGGTATTCTTGCCAAATTTCCACTAAATACAAAGAACACACAAAAGGTTGCAAGCAAGGGATAATTTACGTTCCTTAAAGCCTTTTTGTCCAGCTTCCATAAAATCAATGTAATAATTATTGTACCCGGCAAATATGGAACTATACGAAATACTATCATTATACTTGCTATAAAAAGTATCGCGTATAGCACCGTTCTTTTTTTATCTAAACTATATGCTTTCTCTTTTTTTAATGTAAGTGGAGTAGGCTTTACAAAACAACATATTGCTATAATAAGCAAAACAGCTGTTATAAAAGATGGCAACATTATTTTTACAAATGTAGCCCAATTCATCTGGTAGTACGCATAAATATATAAATTCTGGGGATTTCCAAATGGAGTAAGCATACCACCCAGATTTGCTGCTATATTTTGCATAATAAATGTAAATGCCATAGCCTCTTTATTATCCGTACTATGCAACACATAATATCCTAATGGAAGAAAGGTTAAAAGTGCCATATCATTAGCTAAAATCATAGAACCAAAAAAAGTTATAAACACCAAGGCAAAGGTTACCTTTCTAAGATTTTGTAATTTTCGAACAATCTTTTTGCTTAATACTTCAAAGACATAAATATTAGAAAATGCCTCCACTACCAAAAGTGTACAAAATAAGGTAGCTAAGGTCTGCCAATTAAAATATCCTAAATAGTATTTATCCACTGGCACAAATACACAAGTAATTACGGTAGCTATAGCTGCTATAAAAAGTACCGGCTGTTTTTTAAACCATTGCAACGGAAGTCCTGCTATTTTCCCTAAGATTCCCTCTATACCTTCCCGGTCTTTAAAAGCACCTTCCGGAACATCAATCAATTCTGGTTGAATTCTTTTATTCATCTTATTCCCTTTCCTAATTACAACTTCTAACCTAACATGTACACTTCCTGCTCCAAGAGCATCTGTATAATCCTCCTAACCAATCTGTGCACATCTTGACCGGAGGGCTTCATTATAGACTTCCTGAGCAATCTGTGCACATCCTAACCGGAGGGCTTTTGGTTTTATAGGATACACTTTCCTATAAATCGACAAAAGACTCAACCCCCACTCATATCAAGGGCTGAGTCTTTCCATTATACATGCCGCAGACCGGAATCGAACCGGTACGGGTATCACTACCCACAGGATTTTAAGTCCTGGGCGTCTGCCAGTTCCGCCACTGCGGCAAAATGGACGGAGGTGGATTCGAACCACCGAAGCAATATGCAGCAGATTTACAGTCTGTCCCCTTTGGCCACTCGGGAATCCGTCCATACCATTAAAACTTCTCTCAACAATTCATGATTATACCACAGTTTCTATTCCATTGCAAGTGTTTTTTTTATGTCATAATAATATTCCTCAATTTCCCTGCAATTCTTTTATTTGTGAAAAGAATAAGTTCCATAATAAACCTACTCTTTCCACAAAATTTCGTAACTATTTTCTTTTTACCGGAATCCAAATGGCACTATGATAATCCGAATCTGTCTTATTTTCACATTACATGGGAGTTCCTACCTCAATCAAATTACCATCCAAATCGTAAAAACGAATTACCTTTTGTCCCCAACTATGCGTCATAAGCTTGTTAACATATTGAATAGAAGGATATAGCCTTTCCAATTTTTCAACAAAGGCTTCTATATCTCTCTCCTCAAAATATAGCTCACAGGAATTATTTCCCAGAATAATATCTCTTCCGAGAAATTCTTTCCAAATTTTTCATAATTAAAACTTATCTTGTTTCTCCTTTATCAACTATCACTTGTTTTCCAACAAATCTATCCAACGTTTCTGCAAGTCTTCGTCACACTCTTCTTCTGCCACCAGTCTTACATTCTGATACAACTCCGCATCAAACTCATATAAACTCTGATTTGTCTGCAATTTCCAGCCTTCCAATGTTTTTGCTGCCATATTTCGCCAACGTGTAATTGGAGATTTTAAGCTTACACGTACCAATTCTTTTCCCCATCCTGGATACTTATCTAAATACTGTACAATCATGTCTACGGACCAATATTCCTGTTTTCCCAGTGCCAAGATTTTTCCCATACCAGTTGGCAACTTCTCATAATCCAGATTCTTTTCTGCAAGAGCTACATATTCTTCAATATATTGTTCCTTCGTAAAAAAATAAAATCCATGCATATAATATTTTTTGAAATCATTCTGCATCAATGCCAAAAGTTTTGGTCCAATGTTGATTTCCAATTCTTTTGCTATAGAAATGGCATTATATGTATTTTCTTCCAAACCCTCAAATACCATCATCTTTACATCTGTGGCAGACAATATTTTATTTAGTGTTTGAAGTGCTTTCTGTTCCCATTTATAAGAATTGTCATCTTTCTGTGCCTCTTCATTTTCTGTTTCCAAATATTTTTTTATTATTAAAAACTGAGAATAGCATTCCACATCTATTTCTCTATTTTCATACTGACGAAGATACCAATAAATGGTTTCCTCTGCATCCTCTAATATAGAAATTCCCTGACAAGGCCCCTCATCTAACAAACCGTCCATAATATCCGTTGCACCCTGAAGTTCTTTTTCATTTAACTTTCCTGCTCGTAAGCGATTTAAATAATCACATTTTCGTGCACACTCAAGTCCAAGATAAGAATACATAATATCATTCCTACATCCTTCACAAAGAATCCACTCCCGAATTTCTTCTGTATCCGCCTGCAATTGCTCTACTACAGTAATCTTTCCCCAACCGGTCAGTTTCTTGGCTAATTCAAAATATACTTTGTTCTGTTCCTCCTCTGACCAGCTTAGAATATTGCTAAGCATGTAATCTGTAAATTCTTCGCAACAGCCCAAAGTAATCAAAACGTGCTTCACCTGTTCTTCTTCCGACATATTGAATAACGCCATAAGTACAAGACCGGTTTTTACCGTTTCCACTTTTTCTCCCTGCACCATCATATAAATAGCCAAATTTACAAGTCTGTTTGCATCATACTCATCTCTATGATCTAGAATTTCTTTTAAAAGTTCATTCCGACAAGTAGCCATTTTAAACTCTCCAAAATCTTTTTCATACTCTTTTACAATCTGGCTTGACTCTTCCTGCAAATGTGTTTTGAAAAATGCTGCTAACTTTCCTACATCTTCACCTTTTCCACTACTGTGATGTCCCAGAATACCTTCTAAAGCTCCCGGTGCAAATCGAATTTCATTGTCATTTTGATTTCGTTCCTCAAGTTCAAAATCGTATGGCACATATCCCTCTTTCTGTATTATCTGATTGATTCGTTCATAAATACTCATTTTACATTTCCCCTTTCTGCCAATATTCTAAATTTCTGAACAAATACAGATACCTTTTCGTTCTAGTTCCGTACAAAAAAATTTCATATAGCTACTCACTTCTTCCTTCTACTTCTTGTAAAGCAACATAGTTGTTTTTTTTGCCAAAACACGAAATACATCTGTTAATCTTTTTGCTGTTCCGTCTGTCACATGGTAGTACCCAAACAAATTTAATGCGGCAATTAACAAGCATTAAACGCAAACAATCATGCTCATAATACCAACTATTAACAATAATTTTTTCATGCTTTCCTCCTGTAAATTTAAATAATCATATGCTTTCAATCTCTTCGCAAGACTGAAATTTGTGCGTGCTTTACAAATTATAATCTAAGCGTTCAGATCGTCCGCTTCCGTATCTTCATAAGACAGGCGTATCGTTTTTACAAGATGGCTGTAACCAAGAATTTGTAGTCTGTTGAGACTGTCAAATTCAATGTCATTCCAGTTGTAAGAATCAATATCGGGAATATCAACTTCACCGGTACACCATGTTGTCACATGAAAGCAAACACTGCCATCATCATTTTTCGCAAGGATTCCGGCTGGCATTTCATATTCAACAGTCAGGATGCCTTCTTTGGCCCTGAACTTGTTGACGATAAACTCATCGGTCTCCCGAACCTCAGCAAACGTAATCTTATCAATGTCTTCGTAATCAATATAGCCAAGTGGTCTCAGTGCTTCTTTCAGAAACTCCAAATGTGTTTCAGCGTAATTTCCAACAATATCCCATAGAAGTCCCTCTCCGATTATTTTGACCAGTTCATCGTTGCTATTAATATTCATTTTAATCCCTCCCATTATCCAAATCCAAATAATCACTTGCTTTCAACTCTTTGCTCATAATTATAATCCCAATATTGTAAACATCTCTTCCGTCTTAAATACTTCCTCTGCCCAAATATTCGCTTCATCAATAGCTATTTTCACATCTCCACCAATGGCATTTGCGATATGAAAAATTTTATACCATTTTTCTTTATCAATTTCTGTTTCACCATAATCATCATATTCCGAATCCACTTCCCGAAATAATTTATGTAATTTTACTTCACACATAATGTCATCATGTAGCAATAACGAATCTGTTTTCCAAAAAGTTTTTCCATCCCATTTTCCCTTTTGAAATTCATGATAACAGGTTCCTTTTCGTTCTAGTTCCGTACAAAAAAATTTCATATAATTACTCACCTCTATCTTTTATTTTCCAATCACTTTTTGACATTCTATATTTATAAGATGGAATTTCTTTTTTAAGGCCATTAGAATAAAACATTCCTTCCTGCATAAATTCAAAGCCTATTTTCTCAATCAGAATTTAAGTTCCGGTTGTTTTGTTTTCATAAAATTCTCCTTTCAAAACAAACAACCAGCTTACTGAAATTTTCACATCATTTGTTAAGTATAATTTATATCACTCTTGTGCTAATTCGATTAGTTTCTTAATGTGTATTTCTACGCTATCTAAGCATGGGAGTAGACAATTTTCATCCTTTAATATCAATGGTAATTCTGTACATCCTAAAATAACCGCTTCTATCCCATACACATTCTGCATTTTTCTAATTATGCCATTGAACTCTTGTAATGTAGATTCTTTCACTATACCTAATTCAAGTTCTTCATATAT